>WFYM01000082.1 GCA_015490115.1 Aquificaceae bacterium | reverse complement strand
CTCTCTTTCTCCGCAAGCTCACCGGCAACACCGTGGAGGAATACGCCGAGCTTTAGAGCTTCTTCTATCTTTATACCCTTCCCTATAAGGGCGCCGAGGACTCCGGAGAGGACGTCCCCGACACCTCCCTTCGCCATGGCTGGCGTCCCCCTCGTCGACACGAACACCTTACCTTCGGGTGTCCCTATTACAGTCCTTGCCCCTTTGAGAACCAAATAGCAACCCCACTCGGATGCGAACTCGGCAGCCAGATCTATCTGTTTCGGAGCTATATCTTCGGAGGGTATACCTGTGAGCCTCGAAAACTCACCTATGTGGGGGGTGAGGACGGTCGGAGCTTTCCTCCTCTTCAAGACTTCGGGACCGAGGTCCGCCAAATTGTTGAGACCGTCCGCGTCTATGAGTAGGGGCTTCTCCCAACCCTCCACTATCTCCCTCACTATATCCTGACCCTCCTCGTATCTCCCCATCCCCATACCGAAGACGAGGGCTGAGAACCTCCCCTGAAGCTCTAAGATCCTCTCCACAGCAAAGTAGGAGAGCCTGTCCCCGCCGGGGAGGGGAAGGGTCATCTCCTCTACGAGGAGAGTCTCTAAGATGTCGTCGAGATCCTCCGGGACGCCTACAGTTACGAGACCCGCTCCCGTCCTCGTCGCAGCCCTTGCAGCCATAGCCACCGCTCCTGTCTTCCCCCTGCTTCCCCCGACTATGAGCAGGTGACCCTCCCTCGTCTTGTAGGTGTCCGGTTCCCTCTTCGGGAGCAGGAGGCTTTCGGGTTCTATGGTTTCCCTCTTGATCCCCTCAGCGAGCGAAAGCGGTATGGATATGTCCACAACCCTCACCTCCCCGCACCTCTTCGCAGCCGGAAAGAGGAGGTGGCAGACTTTAGGGAACTGAAAGGTTACGGTGACGGAAGCTCTGACGGAAGGCTCAAATAGGTGTCCCGAATCCGCCGAAAGCCCCGAAGGGACGTCAACGGAAAGGACGGGAACTCCTGAGGAGTTGATCTCCTCTATTACCTCACCAGCCTTCCCCTCGGCGGGAGGTCTAAAACCCGTCCCGAATAGGGCGTCGACGATAAGATCGAAGGAGCTATATTCCACTTTCTTCCTTACCTTCACTCCGAACTTCTTGGCAATTCTCAGCTGGATCTTGGCTTCACCTTTGGGCGTCCCGAGGGGTGTGAGGACCTCCACCTCTTTGCCTAAGTTCTTCAGCCTCCTCGCAACAGCTATGCCGTCCCCTCCGTTGTTCCCCTTACCGGCGACGACGAGGATCCTCTTCGCCTTTGGAAACCTCTCGAGAAGGACACTAACCACCCCGGAGGCTGCGTTCTCCATGAGGACCAAGGTGGGTATGCCCACCTCCCTCCTCGCCCTCTCGTCTATCTGAGCCATCTCCTGTGAGGTCAGTATCTTCATGAATTAAAATGATAACAGCTATGGTGGACAAGGTAGTCAGGGCTTTCAGGGAGAGTGCCGAGACGAAGCTCGCCTTCGTCGAGATATACAAGGACAGGATCCTCGAGGTCGCAGGCATAATGGCTACAGCTGTCAAAGGAGGGAACAAGATCCTCCTCTTCGGGAACGGGGGAAGCGCAGCTGACGCCCAGCACATAGCTGCTGAGATAATAGGCAGGTTCAAGAAGGAGAGGGGACCCCTCCCTGCTATAGCCCTCACCACCGACACCTCCGTCCTCACAGCCCTCGGGAACGACTACGGCTTCGAGACCGTGTTCGAGAGGCAAGTGGAAGCCCTTTGCACCCCCGGGGACGTGGTGATAGGAATAACGACATCAGGGACTTCCGAGAACGTTGTAAGGGGTATCAAGAAGGCTCACGATCTCGGAGCAACAACGGTCGCCTTTACGGGAAGGAACGGAGGCAAGGTGGCGGAAGTCGCCCACTACGCCTTCATAGTCCCCTCCTACGAGACGCCGAGGATACAGGAGTGCCACATAACCCTCGGTCACGTCCTCTGCGAGCTTATGGACGAGATGTTATGAAGAGGATCTTCCTCTTTGTGAAAGACTCGGAAAAGGCGAAGGAGACCTCCCTCAGCATACAAGAGTTCTTAAAGGTTCAAGGTTGCAAGGTAACCACCTTCCTGAACGCATCTGGGACCCCGAAAGGGCTTAGTCTCAAGGGATACGACCTCATGGTTGTCGTCGGAGGGGACGGGACCTTCTTAGCGGGAGCGAGGTTAGCCTCCCGCTTCGGAGTTCCGGTCGTCGGCGTGAACGAGGGGAGGTTCGGCTTCCTGACCGAGATAGAGAAGGAAGAAGCCTTCGATATTCTGAGGGATATCCTAAAGGGGAGGGGGAAAAGGCAAAGGAGGATGATGCTCTCCACCCTCCTCAGGAGGGGGAATCTCACAAAACCCCTCGGCGACTGCCTGAACGACGTCGTAGTCTCAAAGAGCAGTATAGCGAGGATAATGGAGCTTGAAGTCTTCGCAAACGAGGAGCCTGTCGTAAAGATTTACGGCGACGGGGTTATAGTCTCAACTCCTACAGGCTCCACAGCCTACGCCCTCTCCGCCGGGGGACCTATAGTCTACCCTGACTCGGAGAACCTCCTCCTCGTCCCCATATGTCCCCACACCCTCTCCAACAGACCCCTCCTGCTTCCTCCGAACTTCACCTTAAAAGTTAGGGTCCTCTCAAAGGACAGGGCGTGCTTTCTTACCCTCGACGGTCAGAGGGGTATGTATCTGAACAAGGGTGACCTTGTGGAGGTGAGGAGGTCTAAAAGATACTGCACCATATACGTCCACCCCGAAAAGAGCTTCTTCGAAATCCTAAAGACGAAGCTGAGGTGGGGACCATGATAGAGCGCTACACGAGGGAGGAGATGGGAAGGGTCTGGTCGGAGGAAAATAGGTTCAAGAAATGGCTCCAAGTTGAGCTTGCGGTCTGCAGGGCTTGGGCTGAGGTGGGAAGGATACCCAAGGAGGCGGTAGAGAGGATAGAAAGGAAGGTGAGGATAGACGGGGAGACCGTAAGGCGCATAAAGGAATACGAAAAAGTATACAAGCACGAGGTCCTCGCCTTCGTATCCGCTATATCGGAACAGGTCGGTGAGGACGGAAGGTATATACACCTCGGCATAACCTCCTCGGACGTTATAGACACAGCCCTCGCCCTCCAGATGATCGAAGCGGTGGATATCATCCTCGGGGACGTCGACCTCCTACTCGAAGAGCTGAGGAGACTCGCCCACCGCTACAAGGACACTTTGATGATCGGGAGAACCCACGGCGTCCACGCGGAACCCATAACCCTCGGACTCAAGTTCGCCGTTTGGTTCGATGAGATGAGGAGGAACAAGGAACGCCTCCTCAGGGCTAAGGAAGCGATCTCCTTCGGCAAGATAGCTGGAGCTGTCGGGACCTTCTCGAACGTCCCTCCGGAAGTGGAGAGGATAGCCCTCGAGAGCCTCGGTCTCAAACCCGAACCGGCTCCGACCCAGATAGTCCACAGGGACAGGCACGCGGAACTTCTGTTTGCAATAGCCGTCACCGCTTCCTCTTTGGAGAAGTTCGCAACGGAGATAAGGCACCTCCAGAGGACCGAGGTCCTCGAGGTTTTAGAACCCTTCACGGAGGGTCAGAGGGGATCCTCGGCGATGCCTCACAAGAAGAACCCGATCCACTCGGAGAGGATATGCGGTTTGGCGAGGATAGTGAGGTCGAGCGTAGTGCCGGCTTTGGAAAACGTCGTCCTCTGGCACGAGAGGGACATATCCCACTCCTCAGCGGAGAGGATCATACTTCCGGACGCGACGACAGCCCTCGATTACATGCTCAACCTCTTCCTCGAAATACTCAAAGGCTTGGAGGTGAACGAGGAGAGGATGAGAAAGAACATGGAGCTTTCGAACCGCCTCTATTTCTCTTCGAAGGTCCTCGTAGCCTTAACCGAGAAGGGTCTTTCGAGGGAGGAAGCCTACGACCTCGTCCAGAGGTGTGCGATGAGGAGCTGGGAGGAGGGGAGGGACTTCATGGAGGTCCTCATGGAAGAACCGGAAGTTACTAAGCTCCTCTCGGAGGAGGAACTGAGATCTCTCTTCGATCCTTGGGATTTCGTAAAGCACAGGGACTACATATTCAGGAGGGTCTTCGGTTAGGTGACGAGTTCGTCGAGCCTCTCCTTCAGAGCTTTGTAAGCCACCTCCCTTATGATCTCCTTCACGTCCACATCTTCGAAAGCCTGATCAACCTTAGACCTTATAGCTTCCGTCAGAGTAGCCTTTATGTCTTCCAGCTTCTCCTCCACAACCTTCGAAACTATCTCCCTTATCCTCTCCTCCGAAAGGGACTCGGAAACGGCTTCCTTTACAGCTTCTTCGCTGACCTCCTCCTTCCACCCCTTCTCCTCCATAACGCTCTCCAAAGCTTGGAGGGCTGGAGCCTCTTCCTCCTCCTTCGTCTCCACCGACTCGATCTCTATCTCAGGGACCTCCTCGGG
>WFYM01000081.1 GCA_015490115.1 Aquificaceae bacterium | reverse complement strand
GGAAAAAAAGTCTCCATTGGGTTCACGTGAACAAAGAAAAGGGGATAACATGCAGGGACTGCCACGATTGGCATGCGACGAACGGACTCCAGCACCATATAAGGGAATTTACCGAAGTCTTCGGTAAGGTAAGGTTCCCCCTCAACTACACGCCCACCGAAAACGGTGGGTTCTGCGGACCTCTTTGTCATCCGAGGAGGGGCTATGATAGGGTTAAGCCTATTGTTAATCCTATGTAAGTTCTTTTTAGGATGGGGTCTTGAAATACTATTCCCGAAGGAGAAAAGTATCTTTGAAGAGGAGTTTGTTTCAGTTGTTATAAAAGTAGACCCCAAAAAAATAAAGGAGCTCAGCTTGAAAGCTAACGGTAGCGAGATTCCTCTGAAGCTGGAAGAGAGAGACACTTATTGTAAAACGGTAAAGATAAAACCCGGAGAGAACCTAATAGAGGTAAGAGCTGTTGACGGGAAGGGGAAGGTCCGGGTTAAAACGGTCAGGATCTTTATGGTCTCCCAGGTCTTTCCCGAGGGAAACGTGCCACCGAAAGACTTTAAAGTCTTCAGATTCCACACCTCCAGAAATGAGTCTCTTTGTGCAAAGTGTCACAAGCTTAACGGAGAACAGGAAACTTGTAAGAGTTGCCACCCCAAACTCATAGAGAGGAAGTTCCAACACCCTCCGGCTGTTCTCGGCTGTACTTTATGCCACACCGGGGGTAAGGACTCAAAGTACGCATGGGCTGAGCCTATTTCCGAAACCTGCTATCTGTGTCACGGAGACAGGAAGGAAACATGGCTTAAAAAGAAGTATATACATGGACCTCCCTCAACGGGCAGGTGTAACATATGTCATAATCCCCACTCATCGGAACACAGGTTCTTCCTGAGGAAGCAGATCTTGGATCTTTGCACAACGTGCCATAGTGAAAAGAGGGTGGAAAAGCACCCACTTTCTGGTTTTGTCTTTGGAAGTGCACATCCTATATCGGGGAAACCCGATCCTGCAAGACCCGGACGCGAGCTTACATGCACGGGATGCCACAATCCTCACGCTTCGAACTACAGGTTCTTCTTCCAAAACGACTATTCCGGGGAAGCTATACTTTGTCTGAGGTGTCACAAAAAGTAATTAGTTTCCTCTCGACTTTAAGGTTTACTACAAAATGGAACAGGTACGCGACGAAAATAAAGCTTGACATCAAAACGTTGAACTTTGCTGAAGGGTAACAAAGGATCGCAAACTGGAGGATGAGACCGCACAGAACACAGGAAGAGAGGATCGCTCCTCCCAGATGGCTTGTTTTCACCCTCCTTATTATGAGGATGGTGAAGGGAACTACAAAGAGAAGTAAGAAGGTGAACACGGAAAGTTCCCTGAAGGGTGAAGTTTCTGTTCTCTTTAGCAGGAACGAAACTTCCTCAGAGATGTTCGCTATCCAGATGAGCATGTACTGAAAGTAAACAGCGTAAGCCCAGGGTATGCTGAAGGCTGAACAGAAGGTGTTCATTTTCCAAACGTTCTCTTTGTTTGTGTTCTTTTCAACGGAGTAGAAGAGAGAACCGAGGGCCGAGCCCGCATACAGTGAGCTGATAGCCATGTATCCTCCAAAGAGTGTGCTTATCCAGGGGTACTCCAGGGACATGATCACGTCAAAGGCAAGGAGAGAAACAGCAACGGAGGCACTCAAGAGGTAAAGGACGGCGTATCTCTGCTTTCCGGTATTCACGTAGAGACGGGCGGTGATGTAGGAGAGGAGGATAAAGACTACGTTTCTGAGTATGAAGAAACGGGGATCAAACCACGGTCCTTCCCTTCTTCCGACCCAAGGGTAGAGTTCATCAACGAAGGGATACAGGAGAATCAAAGAAATCGCAAGTGGTATGAGGAGGGAGTGCAAGGAGAGGAGTCTGTGTCTGACGGGATCGAGCCACCTCCCTCCTCCGAGTTCTACGAGCATAACAAGAGCTACGCTCCCGAGACTCAGGGATGTCCAAAAGGAGTAAGAGAAGATAAGGGACGCTCCCCCGTCCACGGGGAGAGAAACGAGCATGAGAGCCAAAACCACTCCGAAGGTTACGTAGTTTCTCATCTCAGTTTTCCTCCACGTAGATTATAAATCTGTCGCTACCTATCTCTACGTTTCCCTTTTCCCTTGAAAGGATAAAAAAGCCCAATGTGGTCAGAATACCGCCCAGGAGGGCGGTCAACTCGAAGGCTATTATGACGTAAGGGACCAGCGTAACGGGTGGTTTTCCCCCGACTATCATGGGCCAAGAGAGGGAGGTCCATACGGTGAGGGCAAAGCCGATGATACATCCCACAACACATCCCACCAGTGTGAAGAATTTAACCTTGCTGTCTTTTAGTCTCAGTATCTCCTCGACCTCTTCGATGTGATACGGCATGACCACCTTTATCTTTTTGGGATCGACTTGTTTTACTATTTCCCTCAGACCGCTGAGGAACTCTTCCTCGGAGTTGTAGACTAACTCCCTCATCTTCCCGCCTCCTTCAGCTCCGCTATTGCTATAGGAGGAAACAGCTTTACAAAGACGAGGAAGAGCATCATGAACCAGCCTATGCTACCTAAGAAGATCGAGATCTCAACGAAACTGGGTATGTAGTCCGTCCAAGCGTAGGGTGTGTATTCCCTCTCAAGCGTGGCTATGGTGAGGATGTACCTTTCGAGATACATACCTACTTGGACGAGGAAGGAGCAGAACATCAAGAAAGGAATACTTCTTCTTAGCTTTCTTATGAACAGAAAAAGTGGAACCACACAGTTGCAAACAACCATGGTCCAGAAGAAGGGTGCAAAGTCACCGACAAGTCTGTGGACATACTGGTACTTCTCGACCTCATTTTCCGTGTAGAACGGAATTGCGTATTCGACCGTGTAAGCATACGTCATCACCAGAGAGACCGCCAACAGCAGTTTTGCCAGTCTCTCGAAGTCATCAACGGTTATGTACTTATGGAGACCCATGAAGTGTCTTACGGGAACGGTCAAAAGTATTATCAGTGATATGCCCGAGAATATAGCACCCGCTACGAAGTAAGGCGGGAAGAGGGTCGAGTGCCAACCGGGCATTACGGAAATGGCAAAGTCCGTGGAAACGACGGAGTGAACGGAAACCGCAAGAGGTGTAACTATAGCTGCGAGGAAGAGAACAGCCCTGTTGTAGTTTTGCCACTGCTTGTGGGTTCCCTTCCACCCGAGTGAGAGAAAACTGTAGATCTTCTTTTTGAGACCTGTCGAGTACTTGCTCACGACGGCCAGGTCCGGGATCATACCTACGTAAAGGAATATGATGCTGACCGTGAGGTATGAGACTATGGCGAAGACATCCCACACAAGTGCCGATTTGAAGTTGGGCCAAACTTCCCTACCGTAGTCATAGGGAAAAAGCCAGTATATCTTCCAAGGTCTTCCCGCGTGTATTATAGGGAAGAGTCCTCCCGTCATAACGGTAAAAACGGTCATGGCTTCCGAAGTTCTGTTGAAGGCGACCCTCCACTTCGCCCTGAATATGAGGAGGATAGCGGACAAGAGGGTTCCGGAGTGGGAAAGACCTATCCAGTAAACGAAGGACGCTATGAAGACACCCCAGTTTACCGTATAGTTCAGTCCGGTTACACCCAGACCCTTCTTCAAGAGGTAAACGTAAACCGCAAAACCCCACAGAAACAGCAGGAAGAAGAAAAGAAGTGTAAGCCAGTATAGTTTCCCCGGCTTCCACATAGTGGAGACGATCTCTTCGTCGATCCTTCTGAAGTGTTCAGAGTTCTTTACGCTCATGTCCTTCCTCCTCGTAGATGTAGTAAACGGAGGGGTCAGTATTCAGGTGCTCGTAGATCCTGTGGGTTTTTTTCTCTTTTAGAACCCTGCTTATGCGTGAGTTCTCGTCCTTAAGATTGCCAAAGACCAGGGCATCCGTTGGACAGGTCTGAACACATGCGGGAACTACCTCCCCGTCCCTCACTTCCCTGTTTTCGAGTTTAGCCTTCCAGTAAGCCTCTTTTATCCTCTGATAACAGAAGTTACACTTCTCCATGACTCCCCTGGGCCTTATCCAGACGTCAGGGTTTATCATCTTGTCGAGGGGGTGGTCCCACCTGTATCTGAACCAGTTGAACTTCCTGACCTTATAGGGGCAGTTATTTGCACAGAACCTTGTTCCCACACACCTGTTGTAGACCTGCTGGTTCACACCGTCCTCCGAATGCATGGTGGCGAACGCCGGACAGACATACTCACACGGTGCCTTCTCACACTGCTGACAGAGCATAACAACTATCTGAGCCTGACCCGTGTCGTAGTAAGGCTCAAGCCTTATCCAAGCCATCTCCCTGTTTTTCAGGTGTTCCACCTCACCCACCAGAGGCACGTTGTTTTCCTTGTAACACGCTGCAACGCACGCACTGCAACCTATACAGGCTGAGGTGTCCACAGCCATAGCCCAGAGGTACTTCTCGTGCTCGTGGTCCTGAAGGATACTGTAGCGTTTGTGGTGTTCGGGGTGGGGGAGAATGCCTCTTCCCCTTTCAAAATAGGAACCGGTGAGTATAGGGAGTGCTTTGAACTTGTTCAGCTTTTTCAGGTTCAAGTCGAACACAACGACGGGTTCTCCCGTTCTCGGGTCCAGACCGTAGTCCACCCTAAGACCCTTCTCCCTTCTGGTCTTCATGCTGATTTGGTCAAAGAGGATCGCGGATGCCAAGACGCCTTTTTGGACGGTTGCTGTGCTTTCAACGAGACCGATCTGGACCTTAACGGGGAGGGACAAAACTTCCCTGCCTACCTTTACCTCAACCACCTGCCCCTCTTTCAAACCTTTTTTCTTCGCGTACTCGGGAGAGACGGAGATCCACCTCCCGTAGGAGATGGTGGTCAGGGGATCCGGGATCTCGCTCAGGAGGGGGTTAACCCTGCTCCTGCCGTCGTAAAACCTGAGAGAGGGTGTGAGCACGAGTTTCTCCGTGTCTCTGAACTTCAGGTTTTTTATATTTTCCAGAGCTTCCCTGATCCCTTTGAGTTCCGCACGGACCTTCCTCCTGCTCACCTCACAGTACCCGTCCCTCAGGAGCCTTTCTTCGACGTCTTCTCCCAGAGACCTCCACCTCTTTCTCATGTACTCCCTGTAGTCCTCGAAACCTTTGAAGCCTCTGCTACTTAGGATCTCACAGAGGATCTCACCTTCCGACTTTGTGTCAAAGATCCTCTTCGGAGATGCGGGTCTTACAAGGCAGAGGAGACCTTTTCTGGGTTCTGTGTCGTCCCACTGCTCCAAGGGATGGGTGAGAGGAAGGACAAGATCGCAGAGGTCGGTCGTGTCGTTCGGAAAGTCGGAAAGGGCTACCTTGAGCTTGAACTTCGAGAGTATACCTTCAACGTCAACGGAAGAAGGAAGCGTGTTTACAAGGTCTACCTGTGAAATGAACAGAACTTCTCCTCCGCCCGTGTCTTCAAACGCGGACACGAACTCCCCTACCGACGAGACACCCTCATAGTTCTCCACCACGGAGAAGTCTACGAGCGTATTAATAGCCCCGGTTGCCCACTGGATCAGCCCCGCGAGAAGACCCGTCTCCAACCCTACCCCCGTCTGGAGGGAGACGCCCCCGGCTATAACAAGCGGTCTTTTAGCTCTCAAGAGTGCTTCGGTGATCTTCCTCAGTTCCTCCCTTTTGAGTCCTGTTGTCCTTAAAACCTCCTCCTCGCTTACATTTACAACTCCGCTTAGCTCAGGTGGCAACCTCCCCTTACCGTTTCTCAGGAGCTCTCTGAGCAGGTAGGAGAGGAGAAACGGTTCGGACCCGGCCCTTATCCTGAACCTGTTCTTTGAATAAACGTAGGTAGGGTCGACGTGATACCAAACCAGCCCATCCCTCAGAGCTTTTCCGTATTGCCTTGCGTAGTGCACGGGACTCAGAAAAGTCTCGAACAGGTCCGCCCCTACCGTAAGAAGGAAATCCGCCTTATCGACCTTGTACGTCGGGACTTCGGAAAGGCCGAAGAGGATTTCATAAGCCTTCCTCAGGTTCGAGTGAGAGTAAAACTCCAGATAGGGCAGTTTTTGCACTTTCAGGAGTCTGGAAAGATCACCGAGGAGAGAGTCGAGGGTGCCGGTCTTCCTCGAAGAAACGTAGAAGCTCTTCCCTCCCAGAGCGGAAGCGATCCTGCTGATAGCTTCACCCCAAGTGATCTCCCTAAAACCTTTTCCCTCCCTCAGGAGCGGTTTCTTCAGCCTCCCGGGATGGTACATCCTCAGTATCGAAGCTTGCCCCCTAACACAGAGTTTCCCGTCGTTTATCGGATGTCCCTTGATACCTTCGAGCTTTACCGGCCACTTGTATTTGAGGGTTTCGAGGTTGAACCTCCCGTCAATGATCCTGGCCTCAATACCACAACCTGCCGGACATTCAAGACACGTTGTTTTAACATATTCAGGCGTTCTGGGAGGACCTTCTTGGAGCTTTAGAGGTGAGATGACAACATCCTCCTTCCACCACTGGTCCATCTCCATAAACCTGCTTATGGGGTCCCTACCCGAGCAGGAGGTCATTAAGGCGGTCAAACCAGTCAGCTTGAGGAAGTCACGTCTGTCCATGCCTCCCCTCCTTCAAGGCTTATGACATGCCCAGCAGTCTAAGGGCGCCCTCCTCACTTTAGGTTCGGGAACTCCCAGCTTTTCTCTTTTATTAAGATCCGCAACGAACTTCCTGACATCCCTATGACACGAAACACACCATCCCATATCCATATCCCTTACCTTTACCGCTATGTCCATCTCTTCAACCTTCCCGTGACAGACGGAACAGCTCAGTCCCGCCCTCACGTGAAGCATGTGCGGAAACAGAACATGTCCCGGGAGGTTGTGAACCCTCTTCCAAACTATCGGCTTTCCGCTCTTCCAATACTCGTGTATTTTCTGGACCTCCGGGCTGTCCGTCCTCACGAACTGATGGCACGTCATGCAGAGTTCTACCTCGGGAAGACCCGGCGTTACCGAACTCTCGGCAAACTTATGACAGTTCGTACATTCGAGACCGACCTTCTTTACATGGACTTTATGTGAGAAAGCTATCGGTTGCTCCTCTGACGTTTTATTACACGAGATCAAGAATAAACAACTAAGTATATATAATATCGTTTTTTTCTTTAACATCCCGTCCCTATTATAAGTCAGGAGTGGAGACCTGTCAACTCATATTAATAGGTTGATTAAGTTCAGGCTGTGAAGAAGGAATCTAAAACTAAGCGGAGGGTGTTAGTTTTGCTCTTAGTTTCAATCCCTTCACCTTTTTAGGAGGTTTTAGCACCATCATGGAAAAACGAGAAGAGACATACAGCAAAGTCAGAGAGTCACAATCCCTCCACTTTTTTAGGGCATTTCAACAGGAGGGCTTAGGATGAAGTTTAAAAAAGTTGTAGAGAGTCGCAATCCCTCCTCTTCTTTAGGGCATTTCAACCCTACCTTTTGAAGTCATTGAAAATCAAGCATTTCGGACTGAGAATTGTTCGCAATTAGACCCCTTGTCACGAAAATTAAGGATTATCAATGAATTCCAGCTTCTCTGCACCGCTCAAGGATTTGACGACTTTCAACCCTATTCAGGAGCCAAGGAGCCGGCGGGCGAATCTCACCCGCTCCGCTTCTCTCAAAGAATAGACGAATTCCTCCGAAATTTCAATATGATCTCGATCATGAAAATAGGATCTTACAGCAGAGTCAATAACTTAAGTCGAAAAATTGAACCTTTCTCCGAAACCCTTGATAGAGTAAGGGAATATTCGATAGTAAGAAAAGGAAAGTTTCTTACGTTTATCCATTAATGGAATGAGATACGTGGTTGCCTACGACATATCGAATAACTCGGTAAGAGCCAAAGTTTCGAGGCTCCTTGCAAGATACGGCTTCAGGATACAGCTGAGCGTCTTTTACCTCCCTAACGTGTCCGAGGGTGAGGTGGACGCCCTCTACCTGACCATAAAGAGGATGGTGGACCCCAAAAGGGACAGGGTCTTCTTTTATCCCGTGGAGGGGATAGAGGTCTTCGAGGGTTACCCTTACGAGCCGTGGCTGATCGAGGTGATATGAGGAGGATAGTTCTCGTTACCGACTTTGCCACGGTAACGAAGGAAGGGGAGAGGGTAGTCTTCAGAAACGGTAAAGGGAGGTGGGGAGTTCCCGTGAGATACGTGGACATGATACTTACAATGGGAAAGCTTTCGCTCAGCGGTGATGCGGTAAACCTCCTTCTCAAAGAGAAGGTTCCGGTCTTCTTCCTCACAAGGCTCGGAAAGCTGAGGGGTTCCCTCTTTCATGCGTTTCCTACAGGGAAGGCTTCGAAGAGGGTCGAGCAGTTGGAGACCTTCACAAAGATAAGGGTTTCTGTAGCAAAAAGCATAGTCCAGAGAAAGACGGAGGAAATAGGAAAGCTCTACAGGATCGATGTAGAGGACGCCCTCAAGAGTCTCGAAAGGGCTGAGAGCCTGAAGGAAGTCCTCGGTGTGGAGGGGGAGGTCTCAAAGAGAATGTTCGAAAAGTTCGGTGAGAACATAAAGGACTGCGGTCTTGAGTTCAACGGAAGGAGTTACAACCCTCCCAAGGATAGGGTGAACGCCCTCCTCAGTCTAACCTACACGGTAGCTTACTGCCTCGCCTTCCCTTTAGTTCTCTTTGCGGGATACGACCCTTACCTTTCTTTCCTCCACACGGGAAGGGGATCCCACGCCTCACTTTGCTCGGACATAATAGAGCCTGTGAGACCTTTCCTGACAAAATCTTTAGAAGACCCGCTGATCAGGGGTGTCTTTTCAAAGAAGGACTTTTCAAAGTCGGGGGAAGGTTTCTACCTCAAAAAAGAAGCCCTTTCAAAGTTCCTCAGCTGGTTCGAAGGGATAAAGGAGGAGGTCGTGACGAGGATAAGAGACTCCATAGTAGCCCTTGAGGAGGTCGTCTCTTGGAGAGGCTACTCGTCTGCTACGACATAACGGACAACAGGAACAGGTTCAAGGTCATGAAAGGTTTAAAGGGCAAAGGTTTCCACGCTCAGCTCAGCTTCTTCGAAGTCCAAGCTCAAAACCCGAAGACCGTGGCGGATAAGCTAAAAGACTTCATAGAAAAGACGGACAGGCTGGCTGT
>WFYM01000080.1 GCA_015490115.1 Aquificaceae bacterium | reverse complement strand
TTCCTCGACATAAACAAGGAGATATCCATAGCCCAAAGGAGCCACCTCACCGGTTACATAGCCCTCTTCACGGAGGAGGAGCTGATAGGGACGGTCGTCTTCAGCGGCGGTCAGCCGGTCGCCCTATTCGGGGGGAACGGGAGCGTGGACAGTGAAGCCTTAGCCTTTATAAACATAAACCTCGTCCCCTCGAAGAGCTACATGTCCATGTATTCCGTCGAACCCGAAGTCCTGAACTTCATAGTCTCGTTGAGGAGGGTAAACGTCCGACCCTTGGAGTCCGTCTTCATGACCTATCAGGAGGCGAGGGAGGAAGTGGAAAAAAACAAAAAAGATGCTGTCGTCCTTATAGAGAGCGAGGGGGTCTCGAGATACGACCTTTTCTTCAGGGGAAGGAGGGTGGAGAGCATCTTAAAAGACAAAGGCTTCCTCGTTGAAGAGGAAGGGACAAAGAACAAGCTCTCTATAAAAGTGGAGAACGTTCCCGAAAAGAAGGTGAGGGTCTACGAGGTTTCGATCATAGAAAGGCTGACTCCTATGGAGGTCTCCTTCGAAATAGCTACGGAGACGGCGGAAGAAACAGCTTCCCCCGAAGTTATCGAAGCGGTGAAGTTCGAATTCATAAAGAGAATGGGTCCCGTCGGTAGGGTCCTCTGGTCGAGGATACTGAGCGAGCTGAGACTGAAGGAGGGAAGCATAACCACCCCACAGCTGAAAACTCTGGTACTGAAGCTCAGCAACGAGATACCGGAGGAGGACGTGAAGAGAGAATTCTTGAAGAAAATTCGCGAAATATCGCCCGATATGATATAAGGGGAGGTCAGGGATGGTAGGCAGGTATTTCAGGAACGCTTCCCTTATAGAGAAGTTCGTCGTTCCGAACGTTGTAATTCTCTTCCTTCTCATAGGGTCCGTGGGCGCGCTCAGCTACTTCCTCATTCAGGGGCAGATGAAGAAGCAGGCTGAGGACATACTCAACAACGGCTACAAGCTCTTCTTAGAGCAGGTGAAGATGAAGGAGAGGGCTGGACTCTCGGTGGCTTATCTCGTCAGCCTCGACCCCGCTGTAAAGAGAGCCTTCGCCACAAAAAACAGGAAACTCCTTTACAAGTATGTGAAGGTGAGGTCCGACCTCGAGATCCTAACGGGAGTTTACGACCTCAGACTCCATTTCTTAGAACCTCTTGCGGTCTCCTTCTTCAGAACTTGGAACCCCGAGAGGTTCGGGATGGACGTTTCCAAGTTCAGGAGGATAATAGTGACGGTAGCCCAGAGGAGATCTCCCCAAGGGGGTATAGAGATCGGTCTCAGGAGAGCGTTTGTGACGGGAGCTGTCCCTGTGGTGGAGGGGGACAGGTATCTGGGAGCGGTCGAGCTGAGCACCCCCTTCAACCCCATACTCGATGATCTGAAAGATCTCACCGGTATGGATAGCCTCGTCCTCATAACGAAGAGGGCTGCGGCTCACTCCGAGTGGGCTGCGAAGGCTGAGAAGATAGGAGACTACTTCCTCTACTACGAGACCAATCCCATCCTGAGGGACATACTCCTCTCCGCCATGGAAAAGCCGAACACCGTGGTAATAAGGGAGAACTACGCTGTGATGGCAAAGCCCATATTCGACTTCTCGAAGAGGAACATAGGACTCCTCATCTTGGGATACGACCTCACACCCATAGTGGACGCCTACAAACAGCTCGGCATATACATACTCATGTTCATATTCGTGGGGGTGGTCGTCAGCTTCTTCGTGAGCTACTCGATCTTCAAGAAATACGTCGAGGAGCCGATAAACACCCTAATAGAACATTCAGAAAGGATAAGCATGGGGGAGGTGGACCAGAGGATACCTATAAACTCGAAGGACGAGATAGGTAGGCTCGCGGAAGCCTTCGAGAGGATGAGGGTCAGCATTAAGAAAGTTATGGACCTTCTGAAGTAGGGGTTGAGAAGATGGGTGAAAGGTTTATCATTTTATACCTGAGGGAGAAGGATGGAGCTTGATGTAATCCAGTACGAGATAGACGAGGAGACGGAAAGACAGCTCGTGAACGCCCTCAAGAACTTCGTAATGAGGACGGACGCGGACCTCGTCATACTCTCCGACGACGCGGGAAGAATAATATCCTTCTACGGTAAGAACTTGGACGAGACAAAAGCGGAGTTCTTGGCGAGCATCATAAGCGGTATATTCGGTGCAGCCTTCGAGATGGCTAAGATGGTCTCTCACGAAGACCTCCTCGACGCTATCCAATACGAGAGCAAGAAGCAAAATGTGGTTGTAAAAGCTGTCGGTGACAGGTTTCTGGTGGGTGTCCTCTGTCCAAAGAGCGTAGCCTTAGGAACAGTTAGGCTATTCCTCAAAGAGCTTGCGGAGGAGCTTGGGAGAATTTTCTCCACCGTGAAGCCGAAACCCTCTAAACTTTTGAAGCTATCGCCCGAAGCTATAGAAGAGAAGCTGAATAGAATTCTGGGGACGTCATGAAGCTGAAGGTGGTCTACTTCGGAGCTTCGCTCGCTGGGAAAAGCACGAACGTCAAGGTCCTATACGAGAAGTTGAGGGAAAAGGGGATAGCAAAAGGAGACTACATATCCATGGAGACGGACGAGAACAGGACCCTCTTTGTGGAGATGTTTTTAAGCTCCTTCAACATAGAGGGTCAGAACATAGACATAAAGGTCCTAACAACTCCCGGACAGTTCAGGCTCCACCCCTTGAGGAAGGTGATAATGAAGGGGGTGGACGGTCTCGTCTTTGTAGTCGACAGCTCTAAGGAGAGGGAGAATATAAACTTTCTGGTCCTTAGGGAGACCGCGGCTGTTTTGAAGGAGCAGGGCTTTGACCTCTACTCCCTCCCCGTCGTAGTCCAATACAACAAGAGGGACCTTCCCGACGCTGTTCCAATAGAGGAACTCCAGCCCGTCTGCAACCCTTGGGACACCGAATACGTCGAGGCTGTAGCCATAAAGGGGAAAGGTGTCTTGGAGACCTTCCACGCCATAGTGAAGAAGATACTCCTCGAGAAAGTCTCCGCTAAGGAGCTTAGCTGAGCTTCCCTTGACAGCCCCACAAATGAGAATTATTTTCAATTAACCGGAGGTCTGGGATGGGAGAGAAGGTATTTATCTTTGACACGACCTTAAGGGACGGGGAGCAGGCTCCCGGCTTTTCCATGACAGCTGAAGAGAAGGTCCAGATGGCTCACCAGCTCGCAAGACTCGGAGTTGACGTTATAGAGGCTGGCTTCGCTGCAGCTTCAAAAGGGGACTTCGAAGCGGTGAGGAGGATAGCCGAGGAGGTCAAGGGTCCCGTTATCTGCTCCCTCTCGAGGGCTATAGAGAGCGACATAGAGGCTTCAGCGGAAGCCCTAAAGCCCGCGGAGAGGAAGAGGATCCACACCTTCATAGCCACCTCCGAGATCCACATGAAGTATAAGCTCAGGATGACCCCGGAAGAAGTTTTGGAGAGGGCTAAGAAGGCTGTCTCCTTTGCGAGGAGGTTCACGGACGACGTCGAGTTTTCCTGCGAGGACGCGACGAGAAGCGAGAGGGAGTTCCTCTACAGGGTAATAGAGGAGGCTATAAAGGCTGGGGCGACGGTCATAAACATACCCGACACGGTCGGCTACGCGATCCCCGAGGAGTTCGGTAGGCTCATAAGCGACATAATGAACAACGTCCCTAACATAGACAAAGTCATCCTCAGCGTCCACTGCCACGACGACCTCGGTCTCGCCGTCGCCAACTCCTTAACAGCTGTAAAGAACGGGGCGAGGCAGGTTGAATGCACGGTAAACGGCATAGGTGAGAGGGCTGGGAACGCAGCCCTCGAGGAGATAGTTATGGCTCTTAAGGTGAGAAAGGACTTCTTCGGAGACCTATACACCGAGGTGAACACGAAGGAGATATACAGGACTTCGAGGCTCCTTTGCATGATAACGGGTTCTTTTGTCCCGAGGAACAAGGCAATAGTTGGAGACAACGCCTTCGCCCACGAGTCGGGCATACACCAGCACGGGGTCCTCAGCAACAGGCTAACCTACGAGATCATGAACCCCGAAGATGTGGGCTTCCCGACGAGCAGGATAGTCCTCGGCAAGCACTCGGGAAGGCACGCTTTAAAGAAGAAGCTCGAAGAATACGGCATACGCTACACCGAAGAGGACGTAAACAGAATATTCGAGAAGCTAAAGGACCTCGCGGACAGGAAGAAGGAGATATACGACGAGGATGTGGAAGCCCTAATATATCAAGAGTTCATGAGGGTGGAGGAGGGGGAACCCGTAGAGGTGAAGCACTTTCAGGTCCAGACGGGAGACAACATGCTCCCAACAGCTACGGTGAAGCTCGCCTTCAAAGGAGAGGAGAAGACGGCGACAGAAACCGGAAACGGTCCCGTTGACGCCACCATAAAGGCTATACAAAAAGCCCTCGGAACGAACGCCAAGCTCCTCGACTACTCGATAAAAGCCCTAACTCCTAATACGGACGCGCAAGCGGAGGCGAGGGTGGTTTTGGAACTCGAAGGTGTTCAGGCTTCGGGGAGGGGAGTTGACACGGACATAATAAAGGCGAGCGTAAAGGCTTACGTGGACGCCCTGAACCGTGCCATACTCAGGAAGGAATACATCTTACAGAAGTCGGGTTTGAGGGAGGAGGGGACTGTATAATTAGAAGGGGAGGGTGAGCTATGAAAAAGTTAGCGTTTCTTTTGCTTCTCATCCCAGTATTTTACTCCTGCAAGGCTCAGGCGAGGTGTCCCTCTCCCGAAACCATGAAGGTCAACCTCAGCAAGCTGATAACGAGAAGCTTCAAAGTGGAGAGCGTAAAGCCCGCTGAGGGCATGGAGGAGATCTGCGAGGTTGTGGTGAAGGTGGGGATGAGACCCATAGTGGTATACACGAACAGGGAAGGAAAGAACATAATAGTGGGCAACCTCTTCAACGTGGAGACGAGGGAGAACCTCACGGAAAAGACGGTAAAGAAGCATATGGTTGTTCCGAAGGAGGTCCTCGCGAAGCTCGAAAAACACGTGAACATGACCTACGGTAAGGGTGAAAAGTTCGTCTACTACATATCTGACCCCGACTGTCCCTTCTGCAGGAGGCTCTCCCCGGAACTCAAGAAGTGGGCTGACAAAAACAACGTCCAGATAAAGGTCATACTATACCCCCTACCGATACACCCGAAGGCGAAAGACAAGTCGATAGCTATGATATGCGACAAGAGGGGATACGACGACATGCACACCTACGAAAACACGAAGAACCTGTGCGAGGAGGGGAAAAGGGCTATAGAGGCTAACCTAAAGCTCATGGAGGAACTCGGCGTCACCGGAACCCCTACGCTGATAGGGATGAACGGAAGGTACATAGTCGGACTGCCGAGGTCCTTGGAAGACCTCAACACCCTCATCCAGTAGTTTTTTCTTTTATTACTAAGTTTAGGGGTGAGTGCTTGAAGCCGAGTAGTTCCCTCAGTCTCCTTATAAAAAACCTCCTGTAGTTCTCCTTCCAGCCTTCCGGTTCGTTCGTTGTAATGACTATTGTGGGTGGCTTTGCCCTCTCCTGATAGGCAAAGTAGACCTTCACCTCCTTCCCCTTGTAGTTGGGAGGAGGTTTTTCTTTGATGATCTTCCCCACAGCCCTGTTCACGAAAGAGGTTTTGTGCTTTCTGGAAAAGTCCTCGTAGACGAGGAGAGCTTTTTCGAGTATATCCTCAACACCCCTTCCCCCGGTAGCAACTGTAAAGACGACGGGAGCGTAGTCGAGGAAGAAAAGCTCCCTCCTTACGAACTCCTCCACCTCCTCCTCCGAGTATGCGCAAAGGTCCATCTTGTTGACGACTATTATACAGCCCCTCAGCCTCCTCTCTATGAGACCACCCAGCCTCTTGTCCTGCCTCGTTATCCCTTCCGAGCCGTCTATCACGAGGCAGACGACGTCCGAATCCTCTATAGCCCTTATGGTCCTCCCAACGGAAAAAAACTCGACACCGTATTCCACACGGGAGGGTCTCCTGACACCCGCCGTGTCAACGAGGACGAACTTCTTATCTTTCCAAGTGAAGGGTATCTCTACGCTGTCCCTCGTCGTTCCCGCAACGGGTGAAACTATTACCCTCTCTTCCTTCATAAGAGCGTTTATCAGGGA
>WFYM01000079.1 GCA_015490115.1 Aquificaceae bacterium | reverse complement strand
GGGGGGCTTGAGGTGGACACCGGGAGGGTTAAGGTGTTCGTGGAAGGGAGGGAGGTGAGGCTCACCCCTTCCGAGTTCAAGATCCTTTGCTTCCTTATAGAGAACTGCGGCAAGGTTGTCACGAGGGAGAGGATAATAGAGGAGGTAAAGGGTCCGTACGGTGATGTTACCGAGAGGTCCGTCGACGTTCACATAAAGCACATAAGGGACAAGCTCGGGAGCTACGGGAAACTCATAAAGACGGTGAGGGGCTTCGGCTACAAGTTCGAGGTCCCTTAACATTTCCTTAACAGTTTCCCGCTACACTCTTTAGCGGGAGGTGTGAAGGATGAGAAAGCTGGTAGCCCTTATCTGGCTCTCTTTGGCACTTGCCCTCGGTGAGGAGATCATAAACGGGGCTGGAGCCACCTTCCCTTACCCTTTGTACTCCAAGTGGGCTTACCTCTACCATAAGGAGACTGGGGTTAGGATCAACTACCAGTCCATAGGCTCGGGAGGGGGTGTGAGGCAGATAAGGAACAGGACTGTGGACTTCGGGGCTTCGGATGCTCCTTTGAGACCCGAGGAGGCGAAAAAATACAACCTCGCCCAGTTCCCCACCGTGATAGGTGGCGTTGTGATATCTTACAACCTGCCCGTTGAAGACCTCAAGCTAAGCACAAAGGCTGTCTGCGGTATATTCCTCGGGAAGATAAAATACTGGGACGATCCCGAGATAGCGAAGCACAACCCCGGAATAAAGCTACCTCACACGAGGATAACGGTGATAAGAAGGTCCGACGGCTCGGGGACAACTTGGATATTCACCAATTACCTCTCAAAAGCCTGCCCAGAGTGGAAAGAGAAGGTGGGCTACGGGAAGGCTGTGAGGTGGCCGACGGGTATAGGGGCTAAGGGGAACGAGGGGGTCGCGAGCTACATAAAGAGGGTGAGGGGGAGCATAGGATACGTTGAGTTCGCCTACGCCCTCGAAAACAGGCTAAGAACCGCCCTCGTGGAGAACAGGGAGGGGAACTTCGTAAAGCCCTCCGTCGAGACCTTCCAAGCTGCAGCTTCGGGTGCAAAGTGGGACCCCGAAAAAGACTTTTACGAGGTCCTCACTTGGCAAAAGGGAGAGAAGGCATACCCTATAGCGGGTGCTACCTTCATACTCCTCGCTAAGGACTATCCGAAGGAGAGGAACAAGAAGATAGTTAAGTTCTTCGACTGGGCTTTCAGGAAGGGGGACGAGGTCGCCCTGAGGCTCCACTACGTTCCCCTCCCCGAAGAGGTGAAGGAGAAGATAAGGGAATACTGGAGGGAGAACGGTTGGTTCTGAAAAAGGGTAAGCTCGTGGAAGCTATCACGGGTGTTGTCCTCGGTGCCTTCGCCGTGTTCGTCGGTCTCCTCCTTCCCGTTCTCATACTCGCAACGCTCCTCAAAGAATCCCTCCCGGCCCTTGAGAGGTTCGGAATCTTGAAATTCCTCACCGGGACGGTTTGGGACCCCGTTTCCGAAGTCTTCGGCGCCCTCCCAGCCCTTACGGGAACTGTCCTTACCACCTTCGTGGCAGCTCTTATAGCCCTCCCCATTAGCCTCGGCATAGCCATCTTCATAGCTGAGATAGCACCGAGAAAGCTAAAACCCATATTTTCAACAGCTGTCGAGCTTCTAGGTGCCATACCGAGCATAATCTACGGGATGTGGGGGCTCTTCGTTATAGCCCCCCTCATGGCTCAGCACGTCGAACCCTTCCTTCAAGAAACTTTGGGAAAAGTTCCCCTCTTGGGAAGACTCTTCGAGGGTGCGCCGACCGGAATAGACCTTCTTACCTCAAGCTTCGTCCTCTCGATAATGATAATCCCCTTCATGAGCGCTGTCGTAAAAGACGCCTTCTCGATGACACCGCCCCTTTTAAAGGAGGCGGGATACGGACTCGGTGCTACGAAGTGGGAGGTTATAAAGGACGTGGTAATCCCCTACTCCCTGCCGGGGATAGTCGGGGGTGTGGTCCTCTCGGTAGGGAGGGCTTTGGGAGAGACTATGGCTGTTGCCTTTCTGACCGGAAACGTCCACCAGATACCGAAAAGCCTCCTCGACCCACTAACTACGATAACGGTAGCCATAGCCAACGAGTTCACAGAAGCTGACTCGGACCTGTACCTTTCCTCCCTTTACTACCTCGCCTTTATACTCTTTATTCTCTCTTTCGGGCTTTTGACCTTCGCCAAGTTCTTCATACTCGAGAGGGTAGGGAAGAGATGGGGGGCGGGAACGATCTGAGGAGGGTTATCCTGAAGAGGAAGGCGGTAAACGTTCTTATGCTCTCCCTTTCCGTCCTTACCGCCCTCTACGGTCTCCTTTGGCTGTTTTGGATCCTCGCAGACGTTGTCCTCAACGGTCTCAAATACATGAGCTTCGACCTTTTTCTCAAAGACCCCGCACCGCCGGGGGTCGAAGGAGGTGGTCTCAGGCACGCCTTCGTGGGTCACCTTATAATAACTTCGCTCGCAACCCTCATAGGTGTTCCCGTAGGTATAGGGACCGGGATCTTCTTTGCGGAATACGGAAGGCACTCCCGATTCGTCGGTTTTTTGAGGAGCGTGACGGATGTCCTCGTCAGCTTCCCCTCCATAATAGTCGGGACTTTCGTCTACGCTGTGATGGTGAAGCCGGTAGGTCACTTCATGGGTGTTTCGGGTTCCGTAGCCCTCGCCCTTTTGATGATACCCGTAATAGCTGTGACGACGGACGAGATATTGAGGCTCGTCCCTAACTCTTTGAGGGAAGCTGGATACGCCCTCGGCGCCCACAGGTGGCAGGTAATAAAGGACATAACACTTCCCGCTGCGAAGAGGGGTATACTCACGGGTGTGATACTCGGCGTTGCGAGGATATCGGGTGAGACCGCTCCCCTCCTCTTTACCTCCTTCAACAACAACTTCTTCACCGTGAACCCCCTCGAGCCTATGGCGTCCCTCACGGTCACCATATTCCAATACGCTATGGGTCCCTACGAGAGCTGGCACGGTCAGGCTTGGGCTTCAGCCCTCGTCCTCACAGCCGGGACACTTCTCTTCTTCATACTCTCAAAGATCATGGTCCACGGCTTCAGGAGATGGGGTTAAATAATTTAAGATGGAAGAACCTCTGAAGATAGAGATAAGGAACCTCAACTTTTACTACGGCAACTTCCACGTCCTCAAGGACATAAACCTAAAGATCTACGAAAACAAGATAACAGCTATCATAGGACCCTCAGGGTGCGGTAAGACGACGCTCCTCAGGACCTTAAACAGGATGCACGACCTCTACCCGGGGAACAGATACGAGGGTGAGATAATCCTCTACCCCGACGGGATAAACATAATAGGGAAGGAGGTGGACCCGATAGCGGTCAGGATGAGGATAGGTATGGTCTTTCAAAAGCCTAACCCCTTCCCGAAGTCCATATACGACAACGTAGCTTACGGTCTGAGGCTGAAGGGAATAAAGAAGAAGAGCATCCTCGACGAGAAGGTGGAGGAAGCACTGAGGGCTGCAGCCCTCTGGGAGGAGGTGAGGGACAGGCTCCACGAGAACGCCTACTCCCTCTCGGGGGGACAGCAACAGAGACTCTGCATAGCGAGAGCCATAGCCGTTGAGCCTGAAGTCCTCCTCTTCGACGAACCAACCTCAGCCCTCGATCCTATATCGACAGCGAAGATAGAGGAACTCGTGGTGGAGCTGAAGAAGAGGCTCACGATAGTTATAGTGACCCACAATATGCAGCAGGCTGCGAGGGTCTCCGACTACACAGCCTTCATGTATATGGGTGAGCTGGTCGAGTTCGGTCCGACCGAGAGGATATTCACAAAGCCCGACAAGAAGCTCACGGAGGAATACATAACCGGAAGGTTCGGGTGATGTCGCTCCTTCCCTTGAGGGAAGTTTTAGAAATTGCGAACTACTGCGGTTTCGCGGTCCCCTCCTTTACCTTGAGGAGCTTGGACTTTTTGCCACCCCTCGTAGAAGCTGCCGAAGAGGAGAACTCCCCCCTCCTCCTCCAGATACCCTTTTCCCTCGTAGAGAGGGACAGGCACCGTATACTGCCTAAGCTCTTGAAGACACTGAGAGAACTTCCTCTCCCCGTCTCCGTGGGACTCGAGGGTATACGAAGACCTGAGGAGGTGCTGATAGCTGCAAAGCTCGGGTTTTGTTACGTCAGTCTGACCGTCTCCGAAGAGGTCGTAGATACGGTGAAAAAAGCTGTGTCTCTTTGCGTTCCCTCAGGTTTGTCCCTTGAGCTTTCCCTTACGAAAGAACGTATCACGGTAAAGGAGTGTGCGGAGCTTGTTCTCAAAACCGGTGTTGATGTCCTTTCCTTCCCTCCGAACGTCTTGAGGAAAAGCCCCGGTCTCATAAAGGAGGTGAAGGAGGAGACGAACATGCCCCTTTCCATAATCGACGTTCCCGCTCTCGGCTACGGATACGGGGCGGAGGTCGACAGCCCCTTTTCGGAGGAAGACGTAAAGCTCGCAGTTTCCTTCGGGGTCAACAAGGTGGGGACGGATCAGGACCTTCAGGTCGTGTTTATATCGTCTCTTAAGAAGAGTTTGATGGAAGCAAAGAGCCGAGATCTTCTACGCATACTCGGACAAGCCCTCGAAGAGGTAAAAGGGATCGCGAAGAGGAGGATCAGGATCTGCGGGAGCGGAGGAAGAAGTTGGTCCCGGTCGTGGTAGTCTTCGGGCTTTCCGGTTCGGGAAAGTCCTTCGTAGCAAAGATGCTCCGTGAGGAGTTCGGATACGAGTGGTTAAGGAGCGACGTTGTGAGGAAGGAGCTTGCGGGCTTGAGACCGGAGGAGAGTGCCAGAGCCGAATTCGGAAAAGGTATATACACTGAGGAGATGACGAGGAAGGTTTACGAGGAGATGGTAAGGAGGGCGAAGGAGCTTCTCGCTCAAGGGAAGAGGGTTGTCCTCGACGCTACCTTCCTAAAGAGGTGGCAGAGGGAACTCGTCAAGAGTAACTTCGACAGACCCCTCTTCATACTCACCTGTGCGAGCGAAGAGGAGATAAAAAGGAGGCTCTCCTCAAGAAGGGACGTCTCCGACGCGGACTTCAGCATATACCTAAGGCAGAAGGAGGTCTTTGAACCTCCCGAAGAGATAAGCTACGTAAAGCTTTGGACGGAAAGGAGCAAGGAGGAGATAAGGAGGCTACTCGAGGACCTCCTCGAGAACGATCCTTGAAGCCTTCGGGTTTGCGAACCTACCTATGTTTTTTCCCATCTCATCCCTGCTTGACAGGATCTTCTCTACGAGCCGGATGACCCTCTCCAGCTCCGCCTCCTCCTGCCTCAAGACGAACCCTCCACCCAATTCCTCTATCTCCTTAGCGTTGTAATACTGGTGGTCTCCCGCAGCGAAGGGGTAAGGTATCATAAGGGCTGGGACTTTAAAGAGGGAAAGCTCGGTAAGCGTAGAGGAGCCGGCCCTCACAACAGCAACGTCCACAGCGGAGTAAACAATTCCCATATCCTTCCTGAAGGGGAAGACCTTCACCCTCTCACCTCCGACAGCTTCCCTAACTTCCTTATAT
The DNA here is from genome assembly GCA_015490115.1 of Aquificaceae bacterium. GTDB lineage: Bacteria > Aquificota > Aquificia > Aquificales > Aquificaceae > Hydrogenivirga. Next base: position 10,969 of record WFYM01000079.1, on the reverse strand, counting down.
TCCCTCTCACCGCTGAGTATAAGGGTCTGGAAGGGGGTTTTCTTTGAAAACTCAGCACCGAGTCCGTTTATGAACCTCGCCCCTTGACTCCCTCCCATAAAAAGAATGAGTGGAAGGGAAGGGTCAAAGCCGAGCTTCCTCTTCGCCTCCTCTTTTTCTATCTTCGTTTCGAGAAGCTCCCTCCTCACCGGAAGACCTGTCTTTAAAACGTTTTCACCTCTGAAGTACTTTCTTGTGTATTCGAAGGTGATGAAGACCTTTCTCGCGAAGCGGAAGAAGGACCTGTTCGTAGCACCGGGGACAGAGTTCTGCTCGTGGAGAAAGAGGGGTTTTCCTCTGCTTAGCGTCGCTATGCTGAGGGGGACGCTCACGTAACCTCCGAAGATGAGTGACCTGAAATCTTCCTCGAGCAGGCTCCTCAGCTTCAAAAATCCCTTTAAAAAGCCGATGGAAGAAGAGATCTTACTTTTGAAAGGCACACCCCTCAAAGGAGCTACCTTTAAGAAGACGCTCTCCGAAGGTATGAGGTCCCTGAACTTTTTCTCTATACCCCTCTCCGCCCCTACGTAGAGGGTCTCTAAACCTTCCCTTTCCGCCTCTTGAAGGACGGCGAGGGCTGGGAAGAAGTGTCCCCCGGTTCCTCCACCTGATACAGCGAGCTTCATAAAAGTAATATACTTTATGTATGAAGCACCTCACCGAAGAGCAGATAAGAGAGATAAAGGAAACGCTCATCAGGATGAGGGAGAAGCTCATAGCCTCCGCCAACGAGCAGATAAGGGACCCTTCGAACGTCACCTTCGAAGGGGGTGACGAGATAGACAGGGCGGACCTCGAGGGTGAGAGGTATCTCACCTTCAGGATAAAGGGGAGGGAGGCGAAGCTAATACACAAGATAGACTACGCCCTAATGAAGATAGAGTCGGGAACTTACGGGATATGTGAGAACTGCGGTGCTGAGATACCCTTCGAGAGGTTGAAGGCGAGACCCGTGACGACGATGTGTATAGAGTGTAAGGAGCTGGAAGAGGAGCTGGAAGATGGGTGAGATGGACTGGGCTTTCCCTCGGATAAAGAGGCTCCCCCCTTACGTCTTTTCGGTCGTGAACGAGCTGAAATACAACCTCAGGCGTCAGGGGGAGGACATAGTCGACCTCGGAATGGGGAACCCGACTATACCTCCCGCCCAGCACATAATAGAGAAGCTCTGCGAGGTGGCGAGACGTCCCAACGTCCACGGCTACTCCTCCTCCAAGGGAATACCGAGGCTAAGGAAAGCTATATGCGACTTTTACGAGAGGAGGTTCGGCGTCCTCTTGGACCCTGAGAGGGAGGCGATAATGACCATAGGTGCCAAGGAGGGATACTCCCACCTCATGCTCGCCATGGTAAGCCCCGGAGACTCCATAATAGTCCCCAACCCCACATACCCAATACACTACTACGCTCCCATAATAGCGGGAGGGGAGGTGAGGTCCGTTCCCATTATATTCGAAGAGGGGCAGGATCCACAGGAGGAGTTCCTGAGGCGCCTTTACGAGATAGTCAAGGGTTCCATGCCTACACCGAAGGCTATAGTTGTCAGCTTCCCCCACAACCCGACCACCATGTGCGTTGAAAAGGACTTCTTCAAAGAGCTTGTTAGGTTCGCGAAGGAAAAGGGCATATGGGTCATACACGACTTTGCCTACGCGGACATAGCCTTCGACGGCTACAAGCCGCCCTCAATACTCGAAGTGGAGGGGGCGAAGGAGGTGGCTGTCGAGTTTTACTCCATGTCAAAGGGCTTCTCCATGGCCGGGTGGAGGATAGCCTTCGCAGTCGGAAACGAAAGGCTAATAAAGAACTTGGCTCACTTGAAGAGCTACCTCGACTACGGCGTCTTCACACCCATACAGGTCGCAGCGATCGTAGCCCTCGACAGTCCTTACGAGATAGTGAGGAAGAACGCGGAGATCTACCAAAAGAGGAGGGACGTCCTCGTGGAGGGGTTGAACAAGCTCGGGTGGAAGGTGGAGAAGCCGAAGGGTTCCATGTTCGTCTGGGCTAAGATACCGGAGTGGATCGAGATGAACTCCCTCGACTTCTCCATGTTCCTCCTGAAGGAGGCGAAGGTGGCTGTCTCACCCGGTATAGGCTTCGGGGAATACGGGGAGGGTTACGTGAGGTTCGCCCTCGTCGAGAACGAGCTGAGGATAAAGCAGGCGGTAAGGGGCATAAGGAGAGCATTCAGGAAGTTGCAAGCCAAGGTATGAACAGGACCCTCCTCTTCGGTGAAGGACTCTTCGAGACGATCCTCTGGAGGGGTGAGACCAAAAAGCTAAGACTCCACTACGAGAGGATGAGAAGCTCAGCAAAAGCCTTGGAACTCCCCCACCCTTCCTACGAGGAGTTTCTAAAAGCTATAAAGACAAAAGCTCAAAAAGACTCGGGCATATACGTTAAGGTCCTTCTCCTCTTTAGCGGTCCGAACAGCTTCGGAGAAAAACCCGAAAATTACGAGCTTAAGGTAATTACGGGGGAACCGCCTGAGGTCCCCGAATCTGTGAAGATCACCGTCTCCCCTTACAGGAGACACTCGAAAGACCCCCTCTGCAGGCACAAGACGACGAGCTACCTCTTCAACGTCCTCGTGAGGAGGGAGGCGAGAAAGAGAGGGTTCTACGACGCCCTGATCCTGAACGAAAGGGAAGAAATTACCGAGTGTTCAGCTTCTAACATACTCCTCCTCAAAGGAGAGAGACTCATCACACCTGCGAGGGACTCGGGACTCCTTTGGGGAACTACGATAGAGGTGTTAAGGAGGGAGGCGGGTGTGGAGGAGGAGTATATAAAAGTTTCGGAGGTCCTCTCGGCTGACTCCCTCTTTTTGGTGAACTCCCTCATAGGGGTAGTCCCCGTCTCAGCCCTCGGTGAAGAAAGGTTACCTGTGGACAGGGAGGTGCTAAGGTATCTTAGGAGCGTGGTGGAGGGCTTCAACTCCCCTCGAGGAACCTGATCACCTTCTCCGCAACAACCTTCGACCTCCTCACGCAGTCCGCCACAGAAACACCGCCTATATAGTTCCCGGTGAGGAAGAGACCCTTGAACTCTCTTTCTACCTCCTCAGCGAGGTCGAGGAACCTCCCGTAGCCCACCTTATACTGGGGTATGGACCTTTTCCAGACCTTCACCTTGGCAAAGTCAAAGCTCTGAACCCCTAAGATCTCCTTGAGTTCCCTCTCTACGACCTCCAGTATCTCTTCCTCCTTCATCTCGGCGACGCCCCTGTCAGTCGCACCTCCGATGTATACGGTAAGAAGCTCCCTCCCTTCAGGGGACCTCCCCTTAAATATCTTCGAGCTGAATATGACGCCGAGGATCCTCTTCCCCTCAACCCTCGGTGCGAGGAACCCGAAACCTTCAGGGACGGAGCCTCCCTTGACGCCCACGTTCACAACCGCGAGGGGAGGGTAGTCGACATCTTCGAACTCCTTCGCGGCGCTCCATGAAAGATCTTTGAGCAGGTAGGAGAGGGTGTAAGCTGGGGAGGAGACGACGACAGCCCTCGCCTCCACCTTACCACCCCTCGTGTCTATAACGAACCTGTCCTCCCTCTTCCTTATCCTGAGGACGACATTTTCTTTTCTTATTTCGAACTTGGAGGAGAGGGCTTCTACAAGGTCCTTCAGTCCACCCTTGAACGAGACGAGGACACCTCCCGGACCCAAAGTCCTCCTCTTTATAGCTCCCCTTATCAGACCACCCTCCTTCTCCAAAGCGTAGAGCTTAGGGAAGGCGTATCTGACCGAAAGCTCCTCGGGGTCTCCTGCGTAAACTCCCGAGACGAAGGGCTGGACGAGGTATCTTAAGACCTCCTCTCCGAGCCTCCTCCTCACGAAGCTCGCCAGACTCTCCTCCTCCTTAGGTTCAGGGGGTATGAAGAACTCCTTGAGGACCCTGAGCTTCCCTTTGAAGGAGAGGAGGGGTGTGGTAAGGAAAGAAACCGGGTTCAAGGGGACCGGGATCAGCCTTCCCTTCCTCAGTATGTATCTGTTTTTGGAACTCGGGGAAGCCTCTACGGGTTCAAGACCAAGCTCTTTGAAGAAACCGAGGACCTCACCGTCCGCGAGGACAGTCTGGGGACCCTCCTCGAAGAGGTATCCCTCCTCCGACCGCGTCCTTATGTTCCCACCTATCTCCTCCTCCTTCTCACAGACGAGGACCGAGACTCCTGCCTTGGAGAGTCTGTAGGCTGTCGAGAGACCGGATATCCCCGAGCCGACTACGAGGACGTCTACCATACTCAGGATTTGAAGGGGACACCTTTAGTGGGAGATGAGGGGACAGCGTACATCCTCTTCGGCATCCTGCCGGCGAGGTAGGCGAGCCTGCCTGCAATCGTCGCATACTTCATAGCCACAGCCATCTTTATGGGATCTTTAGCCTCAGCGAGGGCTGTGTTGGTGAGTATGGCGTCGACACCGAGTTCCATAACCGGGGGTATGTCCGTCGCACTCCCTATCCCAGCGTCCACTATAACCGGGACGGAGACGGATTCCTTTATGAATATGAGGTTGTAAGGGTTCTGGAGACCGAGACCCGAACCTATGGGAGAGGCGAGGGGCATAACCGCAGCACAGCCCACATCTTCGAACTTCTTAGCGTATACGGGATCGTCGAAGACGTAAGGGAGGACGACGAAGCCTTCCTTCACGAGGAACTTGGCAGCCTTTAGCGTCTCCTCCATGTCCGGGAGGAGGGTCTTCTTGTCTCCTATTACCTCGAGCTTCACCCAGTTTATGCCCGTCGCCTCCCTCGCAAGCATAGCTGTCTTTATGGCTTCTTCAGCTGTGTAGCACCCAGCTGTGTTCGGAAGGATCAGATACTTCTTGGGATCTATGTAGTCGAGTAAATTTTCTTTCGTGGGGTCCGTTATATTTACCCTCCTTACCGCCACCGTTATGATCTCAGCTCCCGAAGCTTCGAGGACCTCCTTGGTTTGCTGGAAGTCTTTGAACTTACCCGAGCCTATTATGAGCCTCGACTTGAAGCGCCTTCCCGCTATCTCGAAGGGGTCGTCTTCGAGGAGCTTCTCCCAGTCGGTCATAGCGCACCTCCAACTATAATTTAGCCTCCGCCAACGAGCTGGACTATCTCCACCCTGTCCCCCTCCTTCACGGTCCTCTTTTCATATTCGGACTTGGGGACTACCTCTTCGTTTACAGCTACGGCAAGACCCACGTCCCTCAGCTTTATACCCATCTCCTTGAGAAGCTCCGAGACGGTCATCTCCCTCGGGATCAGCCTCTCCTCGCCGTTGACGGTGATCCTGAGCATAAGAAATATAATATACTTAACCGCCCGAAGGAGGAGAGGAGTGGCACAGGACATAATGCACGTTCCGGAGGTTCCGAACTTCCCGAAAGAGTATCCCATGATGCCCCTCAGGGACATCGTCGTATTCCCCACGATGGTCATACCCCTCTTCGTGGGAAGGGACTTCTCGATAAAGGCTGTCGAGGAGGCTTCGAAGAGGGACAGGCTCATATTCTTAGTCCTTCAAAAGGACAAGGACGTGGAGGAGCCGAAACCTGAGGACCTCTACTCCGTAGGGACGGTAGCCCACATCCTGAGGGTAGCTCCTGTCGAAGAAAACAGGATAAAGGTCCTCGTTCAGGGGATAAAGAGGGGGGTGATAAAGGGTGTCCAGAAAAGGGAAGGGTTCTTCTCAGCCCTCGTGGAACCCCTCGAGGAAAAGGAAATTCCGGAATCCGAACTCACGGTCGAGGACAAGGCTCTTGTAAAGTCGGTGAAGGAACTCCTCGACAAGGCTGTCTCCTTAGGGAAGCAGGTGATCCCGGACATCCTCATGATCATAAGGGACCTCGAAGATCCGGGCAGGCTCGCCGACCTCGTCGCTTCTATACTCGAGATGAAGTCGAAGGAAGCTCAGGAGGTCTTAGAGACCTTCGACCCGAGGGAGAGGCTGAGGAAGGTCTACCAGTTCCTCATAAACGAGGTAGGCATCTTAGAGGTAAAACAGCAGATATCGAGTCAGGCGAGGGAGCAGATAGAGAAGGAGCAGAGGGAATACTTCCTCAGGCAACAGCTAAAAGCGATACAAGAGGAACTCGGTGAGGCGGACGAGAGGAAGGCGGAGATAGAAGAGTACAGGAAGAAGCTCGAGGAGCTGAAGCTCGAAGAGTCCGTCAGAAAAGAGATAGAAAAGCAGATAAAGAGGCTCGAGAGGCTCCACCCCGACTCCGCCGAAGCCGGGGTCATAAGGACTTGGCTCGACTGGGTCTTGGACCTCCCTTGGAACACGAAGACGGAGGACAACTACGACCTCGAGAGGGCGCGCCAGATCTTAGACAGGGACCACTACGACCTCGACAAGGTAAAGGACAGGATAATAGAGTATCTCGCTGTAAAGAAGCTCACAAAAGAAGGAGAGTCCCAAGCCCAGATACTCGCCTTCATAGGTCCCCCCGGTGTTGGGAAGACCTCTTTGGGAAAGTCGATAGCTGAAGCGTTAGGAAGGAAGTTCGTGAGGATAGCGTTGGGGGGTATCAGGGACGAGGCTGAGATAAGGGGACACAGGAGGACTTATGTCGGAGCCATGCCCGGGAGGATAATCCAAGCTATAAAGCAGGCGGGGACGAAGAACCCGCTCATAATGCTCGACGAGATAGACAAGCTCGCCATCTCCTTCCAAGGCGACCCCGCAGCCGCCCTCCTCGAGGTCTTAGATCCGGAGCAGAACAAAAACTTCACGGACCTCTACATAGGTCTCCCCTTCGACCTTTCGGAGGTCATATTCATCTGCACGGGGAACAGGGCTGACACCATACCCCCTCCCCTCCTCGACAGGATGGAGATAATCCAGCTCCCCGGATACTCGGAGGAGGAGAAGCTATTCATAGCGAAGAAGCACCTGATCCCTAAGCTCATACCCCTCCACGGACTTAAAGGGGAGGACGTCGAGTTCGAAGACAACGCTGTCCTCGAGATCATAAGGAGCTACACGAGGGAGGCTGGGGTCAGAAACCTCCAAAGGCAGATATCCTCCATCCTCAGGAAGATAGCGGTGAAGAAGATAAAGGGTGAGGAGGGACCATTTAAGATAACGAAGGAGGAGGTGAGGAAGCTCCTCGGAGTCCCGAGATACAAACCCGAAAAGGAGAAGGAACCTCTAGTTGGCATAGCGACAGGTTTAGCTTGGACCGAAACGGGTGGTGAGATCATGTTCATAGAAGCTACCAAGATGAAGGGGAAGGGGAACCTGCTCCTTACCGGCTCCCTCGGCGAGATAATGAAGGAGTCCGCTCAAGCAGCTCTTTCCTACATAAAGGCGAACGCCGAGACCTACGGCATAGATCCCGACACCTTCTCCTCGGTGGACGTCCACATACACGTCCCAGAAGGTGCTGTCCCGAAGGACGGACCCTCCGCAGGTATCGCCATAGCGACAGCCCTCGTATCCCTATTTACAGACGTTCCCGTCAGGATGGACGTCGCCATGACTGGGGAGATCACCTTGAGGGGGAGGGTCCTTCCTGTGGGAGGACTCAAAGAAAAGATACTCGCGGCGAAGAGGGCTGGCATATACGAGGTGATCCTTCCCGAGAAGAACAGGGACGAGGTCTTAGAGGACCTTCCCGAATACGTGAGGGATAAGATGACCCTCCACTTCGTCTCCCACCTCGACGAGGTCTTCAGGCTCACCCTCGTAGAGTATCCCGCCTCCGCAAAGACTAAATAGGGTTTATCTCGATCTCGAAAAGGTCACCCCTGTTCTGGAGAGGGATCGTCCCCTTCCTGCCGGTTATAACGAATACCCTCCCCTCCCTCGTTACGGCTACAGCTTGGATAGCCTCCTCCATCTTCCTCCCCTGAACCTTCACGAGTTCGAAGGTCCCACCTCTCCTCAGCAGATATATCTCTCCCTCGGTGAACTTGGAAACGTCGAGGAACCTAAAGACGGGACTCGTCACGTTCCTCACAACGCCGGGGAGTTCCCACCTGAGAACCTTGACCTTAAAGGGTCTCGGGTAGAAGTGGTAGCTACTTTCCTCCTCCTCACCGTATAGGACGGGAAGCCCCGCCGAGGTATAGGAGTAGCCGAAGCCCTCCTTCGAGAGGACCTGATCTTCCCCCCTGTAAACTCTCAGGTAGCCGTCGTTGTCTATGAAGATCAGAAGGTCCTCGAACATAAGGGCGCTGTCCACCCTGAAGCCGGGGGGTGCTTTAAAGTCTCCTACTTCTCTCACGCTCTCTCCCGAAAGCTCGAGCCTCTTTACCTCACCCCACTCCGCATCGAACCTTTGACCTACGAACGTCTCCTTAGGTCTTTCCTTGTCGAGGACAGCCATCATATAGGGTATCCCTTCCGCAACGACTACGGGACTCTCCCCCACCAACTTCGCTATGGCGGAACTCGCCCTCCCGTCAGAGACTATGTTTATCAGGATAATGTCCCTTCCGCTCCCTTCGAGGTCCGCACACTGGACGGATACGGGGTAGCCCGCTGGAAGGTGCATGGAGGCGAACTTTACAGGCTCTCCCTTCAGTATCTCGTAAAAGTCGAGCCTGTTCTCAAAAAGGACTGCGAGATACTCCTTACCTCTCCCGAAGAGGTCGCAGACGTCCGCGGAGAGGGGTATGTCGCCGAAGGACATGACGAACTTAGCCCTGAAGGTGAAGTCTTCAAAGACCTCGACCCTTTTCCTTTGAGGGACACCCGTTTCGAAGAAGGCGACCGGCTTTCCCTCGAACTCGACGCCGAAACCCCCTTCCACCTCCTTTATCAGGTAAGGACAGCCCTCTCCTCTCCTTACACCCTCGATCAGGGAGCTTACCTTGAAGAGTCCCGCTTCGCTACCTTGAAAGCAGACGTCACCCACCTCCACCCTCACCTTCATACCTTCAGCTATACCCATGTCCTCCAAAATCTCAGCTACCGAAAACTTTTCCCTCACTTCCTTAACTTTTACCCTACCGACTACCTCTTCCCTTCTTCCGAGCTTTTCCCCTGTGATAGGGTGGACCACCTCCTTTCCCTCCCTCAGGACCACCAGCCTCTCGCCCGCATGGACCTTCCCCTTGCCGAGGTCAACTATAACCCTTCCGTCCTCCACCTCGACCACGTAACCCTCCCTCGAAAAGAAACTTTTAAGGTCCTCCTTCCAGCCCGAAAAAGCTAAGGAAAGCAAAACCAAAAGGCTAAGCCACCTCATCCCTCAGCCTCTCCATGTTCTCTATTATCCTGTCGGTCATCTCCTTGGTCCCCACCTTTTTGCAACCTTCAGAGTATATGTCAGGGGTCCTCCAGCCTTCCTCGAGTGTCCTCTCTACAGCCTTCTCTACGAGGTCGCTCGCCTCAGAAAGTCCGAAGGAGAACCTGAGCATCATGCTCGCCGAAAGTATCGTGGCTATCGGGTTCGCTATACCCTTTCCCGCTATGTCGGGTGCTGAGCCGTGAACAGGCTCGTAGAGGGCGTGCTTGTCCCCGAGGCTCGCGGAGGGTAGCATACCGAGGCTACCTACTACGACACCCGCTTCGTCCGAGAGTATGTCCCCGAACATGTTGCTTGTAACTATGACGTCGAAGTCCGTGGGACGCCTTACCATCTGCATAGCACAGTTGTCAACGTAGAGGTGCTCGACCTCAACTTCGGGGAAGTTCTTTCTCTCTTCCTCCACCACCTCCCTCCAGAGCCTGCTCACCTCGAGGACGTTTGACTTGTCGACGCTCGTCAGCTTCCTCCTCCTCCTCCTTGCCACCTCAAAAGCCTTCCTCACAACCCTCCTTATCTCCTCCTCCGTGTATCTCATGGTGTTTATACCGACCCTCACACCCTTCTCCTCGAAGACACCCCTCGGCTCCCCGTAGTAGAGGTCTCCCGTCAGCTCCCTCACAACCACCATATCCGTTCCCTTCACGACTTCGGGTTTCAAAGGTGAAGCGTCTATTAAGGGTTCCCAGACTTTTGCGGGTCTTAGGTTTGCATAAAGGTCAAGCTCCTTCCTGATCCTCAAAAGCCCTTTTTCGGGTCTTTTTTCTGTAGGAAGGTCGTCCCACTTGGGACCCCCAACAGCACCGAGTAGGACCGCATCGGACCTCTTGCAGAGATCGAGCGTCTCGTCGGGCAAAGGATCCCCCTTTTTGTCTATAGCTTCACCTCCTATCAGCCCCTCCTCGAAGTGGAAGGTGACTCCGAAGATCTCCTCTACTTTTTTGAGGACCCTGAGGGCTTCGCTAACCGTCTCCGGACCTATACCGTCACCTTTGAGGACCGCTACGCGGAACACCCGCATGAGGAGTATTATAGAGGAAAACTTTAAATTTACTCCTTCCGTGCCTTGGTGTCCATGCCATCCGAGAGGTGGTTTTTGCCTTTCGGGGAATAAAATTTGATCAGGAGGTGTTGCCATGTGCTTCTCTATGGAGGAGTATGAGAGGCTGAAGGCTCTCGTCGAGGAGAGGAAGAAGCAAAAGGAGAAGTTAGAGGAAATCAAGCCCTCCGACTTCGAAAAGAAGGAGGAGGAGAAGGAAGAGGAACCCGTCAGGGTAGGTGAGGACTAAAGGAAGACCCTCTCCAAGGTGAGACCCTGAGGGGGAGCCGTGTAGGGGAAAGTCTCTCCCGATAGGAACTTTTCGAGTTCTTTCGGGTCCATCTTCCCCCTTCCGACCCAGATGAGGGCGCCCGAGAGCCTCCTTACCATGTGCCTCAGAAAGTGGGTAGCCCTGAACCTCAGCTCTATGAGGTGACCCCTCACCTCAAGCTCCGCTTCGAGTTCTATGACCGTGTTCTTCTCTTCTTCTAACTTTGCGAAGCCCGAAAAGTCGTGCCTCCCCCTGATCACATCCACAGCTTCTTCGACAGCTTTGACCTCCAAACCTCCCGGTATGTGAAGGGAAAAGGGGTAGAGGAAGGGGTCCCTCCAAGGAGCTGTCCAAATCCTGTAGACGTATTCCTTTCCCTTT
>WFYM01000078.1 GCA_015490115.1 Aquificaceae bacterium | reverse complement strand
TTCTTATACTTCTGCTCAGTCTCGTGGGCGGTCTCATAGTGGGCATAGTCTTCAGGGGCATGGACTTCATGTCAGCCCTCAACACCTACACGCTCCTTACGGTAGGTGAGGGTCTCGCCTCCCAGATACCCGCACTTATCCTTTCCACTTCCGCTGGTTTAATAACGACGAAGGCCTCTTCCACAGAAGAGGTGGGGAACGTAATAGCCGAGGAGTTCTCGAAGGAGCCGAGGGCTTTGCTCTTTTCTTCGGGTCTTCTCCTCTTCATAGGCATGATTCCCGGACTCCCGAAGCTCCCCTTCTTCCTGATGGCCGGGATCTTGGGAGGTATCTACTACCTCATGGTGAGGTCTTTAAGAGAAAGGCAGATAAGGGAGCTGGAGAGGATGGTCGAGGAGCAGAAGAAGGAGGAGCAAAAAAAGAAGGAAGAGGAGGAGGAACTCGTCCCCCAACCAGACCCCATAACCATGGAGGTGGGATACGGTCTTATCCCTTACGTGGACGAGTCTCAAGGGGGAGACATACCCCAGAGGATAAGGAACATGAGGAGGCAGATAGCTCAAGAATACGGGATCATAGTTCCCTTAGTCCACATAAGGGACAACCTGAGGCTCCAGCCGGACCAATACAGGATACTCATAAGGGGAATAGAGGTTGACTCCTACGAGATAAAGCCGGGCTACTACTTGGCTGTTGACCTCGGGACGGCGAAGGGACCTCTTGAGGGTATAGAAACGAAAGACCCCGCCTTCGGTCTCAAAGCTTACTGGGTAACCGAGGAGAAGAAGGAGGAAGCCCAGAGGAAGGGATACATGGTCGTTGACGTCAGCACGGCTATAATCACCCACCTCTCTGAGGTTATAAAGAGGAACCTACACGAGCTTTTAGGCAGGAACGAAGTCATAGAATTGATAGACAGGCTATCGAAGAAGTATCCCAAAGTGGTCAAAGAGATAGTCCCGGAGCAGGTTCCCGTATCGGTGGTCCACAGGGTTTTGCAGAACCTCTTGAGGGAAGGAGTTCCGGTAAACGATCTCCTCACCATATTAGAGACCCTCGCGGACTACATAGACCAGACGAAGGATCCCGATATACTCACCGAATACGTCCGCCAGAACCTCTCGAAGAGGATAACGAGGCTCTACCTCACAGACGGGACCCTATACGCTATAGCACTCTCTCCGAAGCTCGAAGCGAAGCTCATGCACCTTATAAACGAAGGTAAAGAGGACGAGTTCATAGACCTCGTCCTGAACAAGCTTTTGAATAAGATATCGAAAGAAGTTGAGAAGTTCGTCCAGTTCAAAGCCCAGCCCGTCCTCCTCACTTCCGCAAACCTGAGGAGGTATTTGAGGAAAGCAATTGAGCCTTACCTTCACCAGCTCGCGGTCCTTTCCTACAACGAACTTGAAAAGCAGGTCAACATGAAGATATTAGGATTAATAGATGAGGACTGAAAAGATAATAGCGGGGTCCCTTCAAGAGGCTGTAGAGGAGCTAAAGAAAAATTACGGCGATAACGCGGTCATACTCTCTTCGAGGATAATAAAGAGATACAGGTGGGGCTTCCTTCCCTTCTTCAAGACGACCATGCTCGAGATAACGGTGGGGATACCAGAAGAGGAGGACTTCAAGAAGGAACTGGAAAAGGAGGTGGAAAACCAAAAGAGAGTTGAAAAGGTGGACGTCTCCGAGGTGGTAAAGGAGCTGAGGGAAAGGGAAGCTGAGGAGGAGTGGGAGGGGTTCTCCTTGAGGGCGAAGAGGGTCCTCTCGAGGATGGTATACAAGGGTGTGAGGAAGGAGATAGCGAGGAGGATACTCGAAGAAGCCTGCGGATACGACGTGGAACTCGGCATGCTCGACTTCAAGGAGGAGGTGAGGGACTCCATTAAAGAGAGCCTGAGGAGAAACATAGTCCTCGAAGGAGAATCGGTCCTCAACGGCTCTTCGAGGATCATAGTCCTCGTCGGTCCTACGGGTGTGGGTAAGACGACGACTATAGCCAAGCTCTCTTACATATTTAAAAAAGCGGGGAAGAGGGTCGGGGTGATAACCCTCGACAGCTACAGGGTGGGGGCTGTTGAACAGCTGAGGTCCTTCGTGAACGTTATGGAGCTTCCCTTCAAGATAGCCGAGACTCCGAAGGAGCTTGTAAAG
>WFYM01000077.1 GCA_015490115.1 Aquificaceae bacterium | reverse complement strand
TGTTCCTCGAAAACATAAAGGCGGACATATACCTTACCTTAAGCGCCAACCTCTCCGAACTCGTCATGTACGAAGCCATATCCCAGTTCGGCATGTTCCCTATAAAGGGTCTCATCTTCTCCAAGATGGACGAGACCTCCTATCCGGGTAGCGTTATAAACGTAGCTTACAGGACTAAGCTCCCTGTCCTTTGCTTTACGACAGGTCAGACGGTTCCGGACGACATAGTTATGGCTAACTACGACTACGTTACGGACCTTATCTTAGAGGAGAGCCATGAGTTTAGACCAGCAGGTGGTCCATCTTAAGCACAGGGAAGGCTCCGAAGAGGGAACCAGATACGTCGCTGTAGCGAGCGGAAAGGGGGGTGTAGGGAAGACTGTCTTCTCCGTAAACATGGGGAGGTGCTTCGCGGAGAGCGGGGGTAGGGTCCTCATAATCGATGCGGATCTGGGTCTTAGCAACGTCCACCTCATGCTCGGACTCACTCCGAAGAAGAACCTCACCCACTTCTTCTTCGGGGAGGCAACCTTCGAGGAGATAGTAGTTAAGGTGAGCGACAACCTCCACTTCATATCGAGCGGGAGCGGTGTGGTGGAACTCACGAGGCTCCCGAGGGATCAGGTCCTCAGCTTGGTTAGGAGGCTCCAAGAACTCGCGGAGGGGAGTTACGACCTCGTAATACTCGACACTCCTCCCGGAATCCACGAAGACACCTTGGCTGTCGTCTCCGCAGCTGACATACCCCTTATACTGACAACTCCGGAGCCTACAGCCGTCGCTGACGCTTACGCCCTAATAAAGGTGGTAAACAGGGAGTGCGGTGTGGAGAGCTTCCACCTCGTAGTCAACAAGGTGGAGGGTGAGAAGGAGGGGAGGAAAGTCTACGAGAGCGTAAGGCTCCTTACGGATAAGTTCACGACCGCGAAGGTCGAGTTCCTCGGAACTATAAGATACAGGAAGAACCTCATAAGGAAGATAATAGACCAAGATCCGTTCGAGAAGGGCTTTACAGCGGACGTGTATAATATCCTCTCTAACATGAACCTCGGTGTGAAGCCTAAAAGGAGAAGCTTCTGGGACGCTCTCATAGGAAGGTTGCTGAGGAGATGAAGGAAAGCCCTTACGCATACAGCGAGAAGGAGAGGGAAGAGCTGATACTGAAGCACCTTCCCCTCGTAAAGAGCATAGCCTTCAGCATAAAGAGGCACCTCCCCCCCACCATAGACGTAAGAGATCTTATAGGTCACGGCATCATAGGTCTCATAAAGGCTCTCGAGAAGCTCGACACCCAAAAGAACCCTGAGAGCTACCTGAGGATAAGGATAAGGGGAGCCATATACGACTACCTGAGGAGCCTCGACTTCGGGAGCAGGAGGATAAGGGAGAAGGAGAGGAGGATAAGGAAGGCTCTCTCGGATCTTACCGACAGGCTGGGCAGGGAGCCGAGCGATGAGGAGGTGGCTGAGTATTTAGGTGAGGACATAAAGTCCCTACAGCAGGACCTCAGCAAGATATCCTTCTCCTACATTCTCAACCTCGAGGACGTCTTCACCGAGGAGAGGAGGAGTTACGAAGAGGTTATAAGCTCGAAGGACACGGACGTGGAGGAGGAGGTGATAAGGAGGGATACCTTGGAGAGGTTGAAGGAAGCCATAGAGAAGCTCGAACCGAGGGAGAAACTGGTTATACAGCTGATCTTTTACGAAGAACTACCGCTCAAGGAGGTCGCTGAGATCCTCGGATGCTCCATATCGAGGGTCTCCCAGATAAAGGGGGAGGCTATTGAGAAGCTCAGGAGGTTCCTCTCCGGGTCCTGACCCACTCCTCGAAGCTCACACCCCTTCTGATCGCCTCCACGATCTCCTCCTCGAGGGGGTCGAGGTCTTCAGGAACGAGGTCAGGTCTCTTCTTTAAGGTGTTCTCTATCCTGTGCCAGAGCTTCCAGAGTTCGACGAGCCTGTGGTTGCCGGAAAGGAGAACTTCAGGGACCTTCATTCCCCTGAACTCCCTCGGTCTCGTGTAAACCGGGTAGCCGAGCCACCTTCCGGAGAAGGAGTCTTCTTTTAAGCTTTCAGGCTCGCTGAGGACACCGGGGAGCGTCCTCGACACACCCTCCACTATAGCGAGGGCGAGTATCTCACCACCCGCGAGGATGAAGTCTCCTATGGAGACCTCCATGTTAGCTATGCTCTTTACCCTTTCGTCAACACCCTCGTACCTCCCGCAGATTATCATGATCCTCTCCTTTCGGCTAAGCTCCCTTATGAGCCTCTGGTCTAATCTTTTCCCCCAAGGTTCCGTCACTATCACGAAAGGTCTCCCGTATTTTTCCACAACGTGGTCGTAAGCCCCGAATATGGGTTCGGGTTTGAGGACCATACCGGGAAAACCGCCGTAGGCTGTGTCGTCGACCCTCCCCTTTTCTGCGAACTCCCTCAAGTCC
>WFYM01000076.1 GCA_015490115.1 Aquificaceae bacterium | reverse complement strand
GAGCTTGCAACAAAAAAAGCTCTCCAGAGATCGAGGACGAGGATCCTCAACCTCGGCTACTACGAGGAGGTCCAGATCCAGCCCTTTCAAGTCGATGAGAAGAACTGGGATCTCCTCGTCAAGATAAGGGAGAGGTTCACGGGACAGTTCTCGGTAGGTCTCTCCTACAACGAGGTGACGAGGCTCTCCGGGTTTGTATCCGTAAGGAAGGGAAACTTCATGGGGACGGGTGATATACTAAATTTATCGCTGAGCTATGGTAGCCAATACAGGGACAACTCTTTGTCTTATGTAGATAAGTGGTTCATGAGAAGACCCGTTGACCTTACCCTCTCCCTATTCGACAGGAGGATCCAGTACGTGACCTACACGGTAGAAAGGACCGGAATTAGCACAACCTTCTCGAGGGAGTTCTGGGAATACTGGAGGTGGTCTGCGGGTCTGAGCTTTCAGAGGATAAGGTATTCGGACATAGACCCCTCCGCATCGCCGATAATAAGGGCACAGGCGGGAAGGAGAGAGTCGAGGAAGCTGATATTCTCTATAAGGAGGGACACGAGGGACTACTTCCTCTTTCCGACCGAAGGTTCCCTTGTGGAGTTTTCTTACTCCGCCGGTGTTCCCGTCCTCGGAGGGACCGAGAAGTTCCACAGGGTGGTCTTCTCAGCTTCCAAGTTCATCAAGGACACCTACTTCGAGACCCGGACGGTATTTTCCGCGAGGGGAACCTTCGGTATAGTGGAGCCTTACGGCGGGGCTGTCGTTCCCCTCGACGAGAGGTTCTTCGTAGGTGGTGACTTCACAATAAGGGGCTACAACTACGGGATGGCTGGGACCTTGGACGTGAACAACCAGCCGATAGGCTCAACGAAACAGCTCTTCTTCAACTTCGAGATCAGCTACCCCCTGCACAGGGTTTTTTACGTGGCTACTTTTTTCGACACGGGCATAGGGGCTGATAGGTTCGAGGACCTCGACCCTAAAAACTGGAGGGGGGGATACGGTGTAGGCATAAGGTTTGTAACGCCGATAGCTCCTATAAGGATAGACTGGGCTTTCAAGACGAGGAAGGTCCCCGGGGACACATCCCCCTCGAGGATACATTTTATTCTTGGGGGGTTCTTCTGATGGTCCCGAAGGCTCTTACGATAGCGGGATCCGACAGCGGAGGAGGGGCAGGGATCCAGGCGGATCTCAAAACCTTCACAGCCCTCGGTGTATACGGAATGACAGCTATAACCTCTATAACCGTCCAGAACACGGAAGGGGTCTTCGGCATCTTCGACCTTCCCCCCGAGCTTGTCTACAACCAGATAAGGGTAGTGGTCGAAGACATAGGTGTGGACTCCGCAAAAACGGGTATGCTCTCGAACACGGAGATAGTAATTGCCGTTGCAAAAGCTGTAAAGGACTTCAAGATACCGAGGCTCGTGGTCGACCCGGTCTTCAAGGCGAAGAGCGGGGACCCGCTCCTGAGAGAAGAGAGTATAGACGCCCTCGTCAGGGAGATATTCCCCTTAGCCCTTCTCGTGACGCCGAACATACCCGAAGCTGAGGTCCTCTGCGGTGAGAAGATAAGGAACATGAGGGATATGGAGCTCTGTGCGAAGAAGATACTCGAGATGGGTCCGAGGGCTGTTGTCATAAAGGGGGGACACATGGAGTCCCAAAAAGCCATAGACCTTTACTACGAAGGCGGTGCTGAGTTCCACTACTTCGTCGACGACAGGGTAAACACGAAGAACACCCACGGGACGGGATGCACCTTCTCCTCAGCTGTGTGCGCCCTCCTCGCCAGAAGAGTCTCTCTGAAAAAGGCTGTGAGGAAAGCCAAGGACTTCGTCAGAACCGCCATAGAGAGGAACCCGAACCTCGGGAGAGGTCACGGACCCCTCAACCACATGTGGAACATAGAACCTTGCGTGGAAGAGTTCTTGCGCTCTTAATACTCCTGATCTCCTTGGTCATTGCCCTTGAGTTCCCAAAGCTCTGGATAGTTCCGCCAGCCATTATGCTCTCACCCCTCGCCTTCGAGGACCACAGAAAGCTCGGCTTCAGGAGACCCAAAGAGGGGATACTCTTCGGCTCCCCCTTATTTTTCCTCGGTCTTCTACTTCACCCGGAGGGTGTCCTTGAGAACCTTTCCGTGGCGATAGCTGAGGAGGTCTTCTTCAGGGGCTACCTTATGCCGGCGTTCGGTAACGTAGTAACCTCTGTTCTGTTCGCTCTCGTTCACCTGCTCGTGAGACCGACCTTAGGCTCCCTCCTTACCTTCTTCCCCTCCCTTTTCCTCGGCTACCTCTTCCTCAGGTCCGGCTCTATAATAGCTCCGATCCTTGCCCATACGGGGATGAACCTCTTATTCCTTTGGTCACGAGAGGAGTTCCCTGAGCTTCACCACCTCCTCGAGAGGGAGCTGACCGGGGGCTAAGGCTTTACCGAGGGAGGCGTAGGTTATCACCGATCCGAAGACAAAGCCCGCAACCCTCGATACCTTTCCGAGATCCCCCATAGCTATCACTATCTTCTCTCCCCTTTCTTTTGAAGCTGTGCAAAGGAGCCTCGCCACGTCCTCGTAAGACCTCGCCATCACAGCCACCTTCGGTATACCCCCGTATCTTATTCCCTCCCTTATCACCTCCCTTATTACCCAACTGGGCGGTGTTCTTTCAAAGTCGTGGAAGGAGAGGATCAGCTTTCCACCCCCTTCCGAGACAGCCTCCCTAACGGGGACTATGAGATCCCTCGAGGAAAGCTCGAGGTCCACGTAGTCCGATTCAGGTCCCACTTCCTCGAATATCTCCCTCCTGTTTTTTACCTCCCTCCCACCCTCTTCGGGTTTTCTGACCGTCAGTATGGTTCCGAGTCCTATACTTTTTGCGAATCTGATGAGTTCGAGGACGTAGCCGACCTCCGTTCTCGAAAACTGGTCAACTCTTAGCTCTACAAGATCAGCTCCCTTTTCCTTCGCTTCCTTTACCCTCTCTTTGAAGTTTTTGTCCGTCAAAGGGACAGCTATCAGCATACACTTATTATATGAAGAGGGTAGCCCTCACGGGTAACCTCGGCTCGGGAAAGTCAACGGTAGGGAGGATGCTAAAGGATCTCGGGGCTTTCGTGATAGACGCGGACGAGGTGATCCACAGCTTCTACAGAAAAGGACACCCCGTTCTCGAAGAAGTTGTAAGGCTCCTCGGAGAAGGTATCCTCGACGAGGAGGGGAACGGGGACAGAAAGAAAATAGCGGAGATAGTCTTCAAGGATCCCGAGAAGCTGAGGAAGCTCGAGGAGATAACCCACGGGGCTTTGTATGAAGAACTCGAGAACATATACTCCGAACTTCCCGAGGACTCGGTGGTCTTCGTGGAGGCTGCCCTCCTCATAGAGAAGGGAACGTATAAAAAATACGACAAGACCCTCCTCGTCTACGCACCTTACGAGGTCTGCAAAAGAAGGGCTTTGAAAAAAGGGATGTCCGAAGAGGACTTCGAGAGGAGATGGAAGAGGCAGATGAGTCCCGAGGAGAAGCTGAAATATGCGGACTTCGTCATAGATAACTCGGGTAGCCTCGAAGAGACGAGGAGGCAGACGGAGGAGGTATTCGAAGCTATAAGGAGGGACCCTTGAAGATCCTGATAACGGGACCCCCCGGCATAGGGAAGACGACCCTCGTCAGGAAGCTCGTTGAAAGGCTGAAGGGAAAAGTAATAGGCTTTTGGACGGAGGAGGTGAGGGACAAAGAGACCGGGAAGAGGAGGGGCTTCAGGATAGTGACGACGGAGGGAAAGTGGAAGACCTTCGCGAGCAAGACCTTCACTTCGAGGCACCTCGTAGGCTCATACGGTGTGAACGTAAGATACTTCGAAGAGCTTGCTTTACCCATACTGGAAAAAGCCCTGAAAGAAAGGGATAAGATAGTCATAATAGACGAGATAGGGAAGATGGAGCTTTTCTCAAAGCCCTTCAGGGAGCTTGTGAGACGCATAGTTTACAACCCGAAGCTGAAGGTCATAGCGACTATACCTATAAGAGACGTCCACCCCCTCGTTGCGGAGATAAGGAGGATGCCGGGAGCTGTCCTCATAGAGCTTACGAAGGAAAACAGGGAGGGTATGGAGGAGGAGATATTGAAGCTCATATGAAAATTAACGTGAAATAATACTCTTGTATTAACACTCAGCGGGTTCTAATCTAAACCTTATGAGGGAAACTTTGAAAGTTGAAGGTATGACATGTGTAAACTGTGCGAGGACGATAAGCCTCGTTCTGAAAAAAAAGGAAGGTGTTAAAAAGGTCGATGTCTCCTTCGAACTCGGGAAAGTTACCGTAGAATACGACGACTCCAAGATATCGAAGGAGGAGATAGTAAGGACCATAGAGACGCTCGGCTACAGGGTGGTGGAGGAAAAGAGCCACGACGCTAAGGTGGTCCTCTTCTCAGGATTTGCCTCCCTCCTGATACTCCTTTCCATGGCTTTGAATATCCCTTACGGGACTCCCTTTCAGCTTTTGCTCTCCACAGCTGTCCAGCTAATAGGTGGATGGGCTTTCTACAGGGGAGCTTATAAATCACTCAGAAACGGCGTTGCGAACATGGACGTCCTCGTCTCCTTGGGAACTTCGGGGGCGTACCTCTACAGCCTCCTTGCCTTTTTAGGTGTCATACCCGGCTCACCCTTCTTCGAGACGAACGCCCTCCTTATAACCTTCGTGAGGGGAGGGAGGCTCATAGAGGAGAGGGCAAGAAAAAGGACCACCTCACTCCTCAGGAGGCTAATGGGCGTCCAGCACTCGGAGGTGACAGTAATAGAGGAGGGGAGGGAGGTGAGAAAGCCCGTAAGGGAAGTGAAAAAGGGTGAGGTCCTGCTCTTTAGAACGGGGGACATGGTCTTAACGGACGGGAGGGTCCTCAAAGGTTCAGCCCTCGTGAGCGAGGCTGTCCTCACGGGGGAACCCGAGCCTATTCCCAAGAGGGAGGGGGACAGGGTGGTTAGCGGTTCGACGGTGGAGGAGGGGTATATTGAGGTCGTTGCGGAGAGCATATACGAAGAGTCTTACCTATCGAAGATAAGCAGACTCGTCGACGAGGCTATATCGGAAAAGCCCAAGATCCAGAGGATCGTGGACAGGGTTTCCCACTACTTCGTTCAGGGTGTTGTTCTTATAGCCCTTACCACTTTGGGCTTTTGGCTCTACGCAACGGGAGATCTCCAAAGGGCTGTCCAGTTTTCCCTCGCCGTCTTAGTGGTAGCCTGTCCCTGCGCCCTTGGGATAGCGACACCCCTCGCAGTCGTCGTCGGGCTTTCGGAGTCTCTGAAGAGGGGTGTCCTCGTGAAGAAGCCCTCCGTCTTCGAGGTGATACCCAAGATAGACCTCATGGTCTTCGACAAGACGGGGACGCTGACGGAGGGGAGGTTCGAGGTTGTAGAGGCTAAGGTAATGGATCCCGAAGCCCTCAGCGTCGCCTACACAGCGGAGAAGGTTTCGAACCATCCCATAGCGAGGGCGATAAGGGAGTTCGCAAGAAGAGAAGGAGCCAAGGAGATCCCCCTCCCCGATTGCAGGGAGGAGAAGGGAAGGGGTGTGAGGTGCGGTGACTACTTCGTGGGGACAAGGGAAGGTAAAGACTCCCCCTTCAAGGAAGTTGTAGTGAAGAGAGGGGAAAAGACCTTAGCCCTCTTCTTCCTCAGGGACAAGCTGAGGGAGGAGGCGGGGGAGGTGGTGAAGGAAGTAAAGTCCCTCGGAATAAGGACCTTGATAATTTCGGGGGACAGGAGGGATATAACGAGGAAGGTGGCTGAGGAGCTTGGCTTCGACGGTTTCGTCGCAGAGGTCCTCCCGGAGGGGAAGAAGGTGGAGATAGAGAAGCTCCAAAGGAGGGGACACACGGTAGGGATGGTTGGTGACGGGATAAACGACGCGCCTGCCCTCGCACAGGCTGACGTCTCCTTCGCCATGTCTCAGGGTGCCGACATAGCCAAGCAAGCGGGGGACGTAGTTCTCCTCTCCGGGATCCGGGGTCTCGTCTTCGCCCTTAAGTTCGGGAGGAGGGTAAGCTCGAAGATAAAGCAGAACCTCTTTTGGGCTTTTGCATACAACTCCTTGGGCATACCGGTCGCTGCAGGTGTCTTTTACAAGTTCGGCATATTCTTAAAACCTGAGATAGCGGGACTCCTCATGGCACTCTCATCCCTCAGCGTCGTTCTCAACACCTTAACTTTGACGAGAAAGGTATAATACTAACCTTGCGGAGGAGAAGGGTTGCACAGGGTCCTCATAACCGACCCTATAGCTCAAAAGGGCATAGAGATCCTGGAGAGGGAGCCTGACATAGAGGTAACCAACGAACCCGACATCACCTACGAGCGCCTCCTTGAGATAGTCGGTGACTACGACTGCATAATCACGAGGAGCAGGACACCCGTTACGAAGGAGCTTCTCGAAAGAGCAAAGAAGCTGAAGGTCATAGGAAGGGCTGGAGTGGGTGTTGACAACATAGACCTCGACGAGGCGACGAGGAGGGGTATACTCGTCGTCAACACACCGGGAGCCAATACGATCGGAGCTACCGAGCTTACCATGATGCACATGCTCACGATCCTGAGGAACGGACACGAAGCCCACAGGTCGGTAACCCAGCACAAGTGGGAGAGGAAGAGGTTTATGGGAACGGAGCTTTACGGGAAGACCCTCGGCATAATAGGTCTCGGGAACATAGGCTCTCAGGTGGCTATAAGGGCTAAGGCTTTCGGTATGAAGGTCCTCGCCTACGACCCTTACATACCGAGGGAGAAGGCGGAAAAGCTCGGGGTGAAGCTCGTCGACGACCTCCACGAGATGCTAAAAGAGATAGACATCCTCACGATACACGCCCCCCTCACCCATGAGACGAGGAACATGATCTCGGAGAGGGAGTTCGAGATAATGAAGGAGGGGGTATACATAGTAAACTGTGCGAGGGGAGGGATAGTGAACGAGGAAGCCCTCATAAAGTATCTCGAAAAGGGGAAGATAAGAGGTGTCGCCCTCGACGTCTACTCGAAGGAACCGCCACCCCCCGAGTTCGTGGACAGGATAAGCAAATTCCAAAACGTCTCCCTATCCCCCCACATAGGTGCTAACACCTACGAGTCTCAAGAGAACGTGGCTGTGATAGTAGCACAGCAGGTCATAAAGGCTCTGAAGGGTCAGACCGTCGAATACGTCGTGAACGCACCCTTCCCAGACCTTTCGGTTCTCACACTCATAAAGCCCCACCTCGACCTCGCCGAGAAGATGGGGAGGTTCATAGTCCAGTGGGCGGAGGAGGGGATAAGGGAGGTCCACGTGGAGGTGAGGGGGGACATATCGGACCACTTCCACCCGATCTCCGCGGCGGTCCTCAAGGGCATACTCGAAGAGGTCGTCGACTTCCCGGTGAACATAATAAACGCCACCTACGTGGCGAGGGACAGGGGGATAAAGGTGGAAGAGCTGTCCTCGGAAGAGACTCCTGACTTCAAGCACTACATAAAGGTGGCCGTGAAGGGAAACGGTGTAGAGAGGGTGGTCGCGGGGACAGTCCTCGAGGGACAGATCCCGAGGATAGTCCAGATAGACAGGTATAGGGTGGACGTGGAGCCTGAGGGGATACTCCTCGTCCTCGAGAACAAGGACGTCCCCGGTGTCATAGGTAAGATAGGATCCGTGCTTGGGAGTGCGAACGTAAACATAGCCGGCTTCAGGCTCGGGAGGGAGAAGAAGGGAGGTATAGCCCTCGGTATCCTGAACTTGGACGATCCCGTTCCCGAGGAAGCACTCGAGGAGCTGAGGAGGATACCCGAGGTCCTCTTCGTAAAACAGGTAACGCTCTAAATTAATATCCATGAACCTGAAAGGTCAGGAG
>WFYM01000075.1 GCA_015490115.1 Aquificaceae bacterium | reverse complement strand
CGTCCCCCTCGTTCCTGATCACCATAAAGACAGCGGTAGTCTTAGAGACCGGCGGGACCTCTCTCACCCAAGCTTTCTCAACCACTATCTTGGGACCTCCGAAGGCAAAGCTAAATATAAGGACAAAGACTAACGCCATCATCTCAGGACCTTCCTTACGTCTTCGGCTATCAGCTCTGGCTTTTGCTTTCTCGAAGGGTATATGAGCTTCAACTTTCCGGAAGGGTCTATGAGGTATATGTAGGCTGTGTGGTCAACGAGGTAATTATTCCCAGAACCCTGATCCGCTTTCCTGTAAAAGGCAAAGTAAGCTTTTGTGATCTTCCGGAGCTTTTCGTGGGGACCCGTAACTCCTATAAAGGAGGGGTCGAAGAACTCGGCGTATTTCTGGGCTATTTCGGGCTTGTCCCTTTCCGGATCGACGCTCACGAAGAGGACCTGAACCCTTTTCCTCTCTTCCGGCTTCAGGAGTTCAACCGTTTTTTTGAGGACCTGAAGGGCTGTGGGGCAAACGTCGGGACAGTGGGTGTAGCCGAAGAACATAAGGACCACCTTCCCCCTAAAATCTTCTAAGCACACCTCTTTCTCCTTTCCCTCCCTCCAACCCGTGAGGCAGAAGTTTTCAGCGGGTTCGTCCTTAATTATGCCGTTATACTTCTCCTCACAGGAGAAGAGGAAGAGAACAAGGAGAATGAACAAGCTCTTCATTGCGGTAAAGTATAATCCTCTTCCTTCATAAGGTCAATACCGCACTCGAGGTTCTCGAGCCAGCTGAGGAGCTTCTCAACCATGTCCCTTCCCTTGAACACAGCCCCGTGCTGAGGAGCTATCGCTTCTATGTCCAACTTCCTGATCATGTTCACCCAAAACTTAATGACCTTATTGGAGACCATATACCTCTTGTGGAAACCTTCCATGAACTTTATGTGTTCTTCGAAGTTCTCAACGAAGAAGTAGTCCTGACCGAGAGATGCTCCGAGGTCTCCCGAGAAGAGGATCTTAGAACAAGGGTCGTAAACTTGGAAGTTTCCCGGGGAGTGGAGGAAGTGGGCGGGTATGATCATGAGTTCGCAGTCACCACCGAGCTTCACCTTAGTCCCCTTGTCGTCTACTGGGATCACCCTGCCTTCGAGCTTCGAGTCGAGACCGAAGTGAGGTAGAAACCTCATCCAGAGCTTCGATATGAGGGTTTCCGCCTCGGTCACCATCATCCAATAGTTTATGCTGGCGACTATATCAGGGTCTTGATGGGAAAGAAATATATACCTTATCTGCTTCGGAGATATGAGGACGGATATATCAGAAAACAACTTTGACTGAACCTTGTGTCCTCCGGGGTCGAGTAGCATGGCTTCGTCCTTGTGGATTATGAGATACTGGTTAGCTTGAATTGCACTGGCTGGTGTTAGTTCCTCGAAGAGGAAAACTTTGTGTTCGGGAGTGTCAAAGAGGATTTTTCCAGCCATTTCTCACCCCCTTTATTGAAGATAATTTAAGAGCATTTTAACACACAGCGGGGATTACAATATTTTCGTGGTCTGGACGGGAGTCGACGGAGACCTTTCCTTCAGCATCGAGGTAGGAAGGCTAAAAAAAGAGTGGAAGCCAACAACAGCAACGGGGAGGAAGATCTTCGTCGTCCCCTCCCACCTTTCTTTAGTTAAGTTCGGAGAGACAGATCTAAAGGACCCGAGGGACGTAAGGAAGGCTGTCTCTTTGGAGGTAGAGGAGAAGTTTGGGAACGTCCTTTGGGACGTGAAGGTCCTCAACGGAAGGTATATACTCGCGGTAGTTAAAGACTTCCAACCCCCTGAGGACGCTTACGCACTCGACCTTGAGGTCTTCTCCTTGGTAAGGTGTGCTAAGGCGAACGGACTCGAGGAATGCACAGTCGTGAATCTAAAGAAAGGAAGGACCACCTTAGTGAGGGTGAGGGGAGGATCCTTGGAGTCCTACAGGGTAATGCTGAGGGGAAGGGAACATGTAAAGGACCCGAGGGATCTGAAGAGGATCTTGGAGGAGGCGGGCTGGAGCTTGAAAGAGGAAGTCCTCCTCTGCGGTGAGGTGGAGGGCATAAAAGGTCTGGAGGAGGTCTTCGGGAAGGTCAGGAAGAACGCTTACGGGGGACCGAGGTTTTCCGCGGCCTTCGGTGCCTCCCTCAGATACATCCTCCCGGACGAAGCTCCCGACTTCAGGGAGGAGGAGGTAACGGGAAGGGAACTCAGGAAGTTCTTAGTCCTGAAAGGGGCTTCGTTCCTTTTGTTCCTCGGCTCGGTGGTCGGCTCCTCCCTCCTCACTGATAGTGTAGCTGAAGATATAAGAAAGAGCAGGAGGGATATCTTTACAAGGAGCTTTCCCGACCTTCCACCCTTCGGCATAATGGACCAGCTGAGATCCATGACCTTGGAAAAGAAGCTGACCTTTACGGAAGCTCTCTTAAGGACTACACCTCTTTTCGGAAGGGACGTGAGGATATACAGGATAGAGTTTTCGGGTTCGGAGACGAGGATAGTGGGTGAAGTAAAAAATGAAGAGGGTCTGAGAAGGCTAAACCCTGAGAGCTTCAGGAAAACACCGGAAGGGACTTACGAGTTCGAGGTAGTAGTAAGATGAGGAGGAGGACGCTTACTTTAATATCTTTGGGTCTTTCCATACTCTTTCTCGTTTACGGAGGTTTTAAAGTTGCGGATATAAGGGACGAGGTCCTCAGGGAATACCTGCTCCAGAGGGAGTTCCTATACCTGATGGAAAGGGTGGAAAAGAAAAGACCGGCTTCGGAAGTTTCGGTGAGAGATGTCCTCAAAGAACTCGGCTTTGAACCCGAAGGTATAAGCACAACGGACCTCGGTGTTGAAGTTATCCTCAAAGATGTTAGCTGGAGGAGGCTACCCCACCTCGTTAAGGAGGTGGAGAGGAACTTCAGTCTCGTGAGCTTCGAAGCTGTAGACAACACGGGGAAGGGACTCTTCAGAGTGAGAATGGTCCTAAGATGAGAGTCTTCGACATATACGCGGACAAATACGACCTCTGGTATGAGACACCTTTCGGAAGGTCAGCTTTTAAGCTCGAGTGTGAATGTTTGAAGAGGCTGATCCCTGAATTCTCAAGAGGTCTCGAAATAGGTGTAGGGACAGGAAGGTTCGCACAGGCTCTCGGAGTTAAGTTCGGCGTCGACACCTCCCAAAATATGCTAAAAAAAGCAAAGGAAAGGGGTGTCCTCGCAGTCCTCGGAGAGGCGGAAAAGCTTCCTTTCAAAGAGGAAACCTTCGACCTCGTCCTCATAGTTGTTACCCTCTGCTTCGTTAGAGACCCGGTTGAGGTCCTCAAAGAGTCAAAGAGGGTCCTCAAAAAAGGGGGAACGCTCCTTCTCGGACTGATACCGAAGGAGAGCAGGTGGGCAGAGTTTTACAAGAAAAAGGCTGAAAGGGGACACCCGATATACAAAAAGGCGAAGTTTTACAGCCTAAGGGAGCTAAACGACATGCTAAGGACCGCAGGTATGAAGGTGAAGAAGATACTCTCCACCTTGATCGAAGAGCCTCAAGATGAAAGACCGGTCACAAACGAAGAGATCAGGGAAGGCTTTTTCCCAGAAGCCGGGTTCGTGTGTATAAAGATAAAAGTGAGTGATAAAATTTTCTAAAGACCGGTTATGTTCAAACTCAAGGACATACTAAAAGGCAGGGATGATATTTGGGGAATCGTAAGTTTTCCCGAACTGTGCCTCGGTTACTATTACGAAGAGAAAGTATGGGACAAAGTGGAACCTTCTGGCCCTATGTGGAACATAAAGAAAACAAGACCTTTTATAGCTATAAAGTCCACAGAAAAACATATTTACATGATCCTGCTAACGAGCCTTAAAGAAAACCCTTTCCCCTGTAATCTGGATGAAAGATACGGTATAGGGAAAACACTACCCAAGGTTTACCTCAAAGAGTGTGGTGAGCTTAATGATAAGTGTAGATGGGTAAGAAAAGAATCCTATGTTTTCAAAAGAAAAACTGGAGAAAAAACTTGTCGCATAGTAGTAAGGATGTCAAAAGGTTTGTTGGTAAAAAACTCTGTTGTATGCGGAAAGTGTAATAAAGAGGTATTCGACCGCCAAATGTGGTTCATAATAGAGGAGGAGCTTGAAGGGTGGAAGCGGAAAGGCTAAGAGATCTACTCAGATCTTTTTTTGAAGGAACTATAGACCGTAAAGATTATAACAGCCTTTTCAGATATCTGGCAGGAATTTTGAAAAAGAAAGGAGCAAGCGGTCTTGACTATGGCGAAGTCGGGGAAATAGTCAGGGACTTTATGATAAAGCTTTTGGAAAACAGAGATAAGCTTCTTTCCATGATGGATAACCCTGCCGGACTCAAAGCTTATATAGGAACAGCTCTTAAAAACTTTCTCATAGACCACCTCAGAAAGAAGAAGAAAAAAATACACGAGATATTGGAAGCAGACCTCAGAAGTGAGGACAACCGTGAAAGTCTCGTAGAAAAGAGCCGCTTTGTCAAAAACTATGAACTCACCGAGATAGAAGAAGTATTCAAAAAAGAGGTAAAGCCTGAAAACGTAAAGTATTTCTGCTACCTACTCGACTCGAAGAGATACAAGTGCCTCTGGGGTAATAAGTCCATGGACGCCATATACCAAGACGTCTCCCGAAAAAAGCGTATAGTAGAGGAGTTCGGTAGGAGACTAAAAGAGCTCAAGGTCTCCGAAGAGCTGGTGCGGGAGTTTATAAACACCAGATTGTCAGAAATTTGCGAAGACCTTCGTTCTAAACTATGTGAGGAGGAAAAAGAATGACCCCCTTGGAGGAGATCTTAGAGCTTTACAAGCAAGCTTTGAAATTAGAAGATGTTCCTGAATATGAGGACATCAACATAAAGGCTCCCGATTACGATATCTTCAAGAACATCAAGCCCAAAGAGATAAAGGAAATTGAAATCCCCGAGGAAGGGGACATCGTAGAAGTTTTCCCGTCTCCCGACGGACTTGAGATGATATTCTTGGTCTTCAGGAAATACAAAAACGGATACGTGGAGCTTCTTCCCGTGTCCAAATTCTGGGAACTGGCAACTCCCGAGGACGTCTTGATCTGGTTCGAAGGGGAAACTTACATAGTCCAAACCGACCTCGGGTTCGAAGTTCCCGAAGAAGACTTTGCAAAGAGATTCGGGAACAGAAAAGTCTTCCTTTTAGGAAAACTCGATCCCGATCAGATGAAAGAGATCGAAGAAGTCTACGAAGGCAGGAAGAGGGGAGCGGGGGGAATGTGGGGAGGTCCCAAGGAGGAGTTTAAAACCCTCGAGAGCAGGAGATACTTCTCCCTCTTTGCCCAGATGATAGAAGAAGAGGAAAAACTTTTAGAGCTTAGCGCTTTCTTTGAAAAGCACAAAGAATACGCTTTAGCCGCCGCAGGAGAGGAAAAGACCTGGGGAGAGAAAGAAGGAATAAAGTGGTTCTACGACTCGGAAGAAAAGAGGCTCATACTCACCCCGGAAGAAGATCTCGTGGGGAAGAGGAAGAGGATACTGCTCGAAGCAGACGGAGACAAGGTGGTCCTCTTCGAGGGTGAGCTTCCCAAAAAGATAGAGCTCCCTTTAGAGAGCTACAGCTACTTTCTGCTTGAGAGATCGCTGAGGGTGGAAGATGTTTGATGTTTTGAATCATGAACAGAAGAAGAGACTGCTCCGAGACTTTTTGAAGAGTCCTTCCAGTATATCACCCAAAGAGATCGATGACCTTTTAAAGCACTTCCCCTTTTCGAGTCAGGAACTGAACTACCTTAGCCTTGAGGTCTTGAGGCAGAGAAAGGACATAGTTCCGATCGCAAAGCTCGCCCGAAAACTAAAGACGGACGAAGACACCGCCCGAGAGATCCTGAGCTCCGAAAAGAAACTCGCCCTCTTCCCGGTAGCCTCCGATAAAGAAGCTAAACTTGTCCGAGCCCTTTTGATCCCCCTCTCAAAGCCGGAGGTCATCCTCGTGGAAGACGAGCCCACAGAGAACCTTAAGCTGGTCGGTAGACTCTCAGGAAGAGGGTTTCTCGTAGTCTTTGATTCAGACTTTGACTGGAAAAGGAGTAGCTCTTACATGCTCTCCCTTTACGCCTCCCTCGCCCTGCAAGACCGCTTCAAAAACGTAGCCTTTACCGGTATCATCACACCGGAGGGAAGGCTTGAAGACGTCCAGTTTCTCGAAAAGAAAAAGGAGCTCTGCAGGCAAGAAGGTATACCCCTCGTTTACCCCTCAAACTGCATGAAAGATCTAAAGAACTTAGAAAAATTTTTAACCGCCCTCACCGTTCCTTTAGCCTCCCTGCCGGGAGAAGACCCGGCTCCATTTTTAAAGAGCTTCCCTTTCGACGAAGAGTATATAAGGGATGTGTTCCACATAGATCAGCCCCTCGTATACACAGAGCGCTTTGAAGAGACCGTTGAGTCTTTTGAAAGCTTTGCTGTGTGGTTGGAAAGGACAGCATCTCAACTGAAGCGTATAAACGAAAACTACCTGCCCATCAGGATAGGAACTACCGGAATACCCCTCTGCATGACCTTCTACACGGGTGTGGTTCTCTCCAAATCGAGGGTGCCTGTGGAATTCTATCAGTACGACAACGGAAAGTATAAATTAGCCTTTACACTCACCAGCGACCGGGAAGTTCCCGACACCACTAAAGCTCAAGAGCTTGTAGAATTCTACGAACCGCAGGATTATGAAAAGATCTACATAAGGATGAAAACCCAGATACAAAAGGAAGAAGACTCTCTCGAGATCAAGATTCCGGAAGGAAAAATTCTCGACGAGAACGTCCTTGAGATAGCTTTCTTGGTAAACAGAAAGCTAAGAACGGTGAAAGGGTGCAAGACGCTCTTCTTGGACACCTCTGTTCCCTTCTCCTTTGCCCTCGGATACTTCCTCGAAGACTACGTGTGCCTTCTCCTCACCCACAAAGGCAAGGTAGTCTACACGCTGAAACCTCCTCAAAAGGGAAAGCTATACCTCCTCAACGCCTTTTCCTTGAACATGCTCGAAAAGGGCAGAGCCATAATAGACATAAGGGAAGTTACAAGAGAAGAAGCCTTTGAGCTCCTCAAAGAAGGTTTCGAATCCTACGTATCCCACCGGTCTACCGCTCAAGTCCTTTCAAAGATGTTGAGAAGAGAAATAGAGATGAAAAGAGAACCTGTGAAGCTCAAAGACGGAGACAAAGCTTTAATTTTCCAAATAAGAGTTCGTCCTGCTGAAGGTCAGATTTTCACCGAAGAGGAAGTTAATAAAATAGTAGAAGAAGGTTTGTTTAGCTTTTTCTTGGTGGAGGTGAGTTACTAAAATGTTAACAGGGGAGCGGAAACATGAACGAAGATAGGATCCTCCTCGCTCTCAGCGGATTACTCCACGATATTGGGAAGTTCCTCTTTAAGGCAAAAGAGGCTAAAGGCGAAAATTTTGAGCTTGGGGTCAAAGCGGTAGATGATAAATTAAGAGAATTAAAAGCGAAGAGAGAGAAAAAGAAAGACATCTATCAAAAAGAATACAAATACGAGCACGCTTACTTATCCGCTCTCGTTTTCGAGTGGCTTGCAAGTAAGGGAATAATAACCGAGAAAGAGAAAGAAAAACTTATTACTGGGGAGCTAAGCACCATCAGCCAATGGATAATATTG
>WFYM01000074.1 GCA_015490115.1 Aquificaceae bacterium | reverse complement strand
TACCTTCGAGGACACCTCCGACAGCGGTCAGGGCTACCTCGTAGCTCTCCTCCCCCGCGTAAGTGTCCGGATCCAAAAAACCCCCTCCCGAACTGCAAAAATCGTGGATCTCCTGAATGTAGCTCGTGTCGTGGTTCAGGGCTACCTCCTCAGGTTTTGCCCTCCTCGGTTTTATAAGCATCGTTTCCCTTAAGAGTCCCTCCTTTTCGAGGTGGTTCACTATGGAGATCAACCTCTCCTTCCTCTCGGGATGGTCCGGGTAGTCGTGCTTTAAGTATACGTCGTCGTAAACGAAGCCCGTCTTCATAGGCAAGTATTATACTTAATTTAATAAAGGAAAAGACTAACTCCTCAGAGATAAAGACCTTTCTCCTTTATATACTCCTCGACGGGGGCCGGGACGAGGCAGTATATGCTCTTCCCCTCCTTCACCCTCTTCCTTATTTCGGTAGCTGAAACATCCACCCTCCTCGTGTTCACAAAGATCAGGTTTTTCCCTTCGACGAGGGAGGGAAACTTGGTCCTCACGTATTCCTTCACCCTCTCGAGGAGACCCTCCCTGTCCGCTACGACTATGTCCGCAAGCTCCAATATCCTTTCTGGCTCCCTCCAAAGGTGGAACCTGAGCATGCTGTCAGCCCCTATCAGAAAGCCTATCCTGCCCTTTACCTTCTTCCTCATATACTCGAGGGTCTCGACCGTGTAAGATATGCCGCCTTTTGCTATCTCGTAGTCGTCGACCTCGAAGCCCTCCTCGTTCTCCACGGCGAGCTTCAGCATCTCGAGTCTGTCTTCGGGAGACGCTATATGACCCTCCTTCAGGGGAGACCTGTATGCCGGAACGAACACGACTTTCTCAGCTTTTAGCTTTTCCATAACTTCCCGTGCTACGAGTATGTGACCTACGTGGACGGGATCGAAGCTACCTCCGAAGACTAGGATCATAGGAGAATATTATATGGGCATGCCCTTAAGGAGACGCTTGGTCCTCAGCGCCTTCTCGCTCTCTTTCGGACTCTCCCTGATCACGATAGTTCTGTTTACCGTCCTCGCCGTGAGCGACGTAAAAAGTGAAGTGAGAAAAACCTACGAGGATATCTTAAGATCCTTCACCTACGCTCAAAAGCTCCTCGGGGAGGGCGCTCAAGATGTGAGCTTCCCCCTCGAAAATTGCAAAGGTATGGAAGCGAAAGGATACATGGTCCTCACGGAGGAGGGTGTTATGGTGGGAAGGGTGGAGGGGTGTATGTTTTTCGGCTCGCCTCTCAGGAGAGCTATAGAGTTCACAGCTCAGGTGAA
The DNA here is from genome assembly GCA_015490115.1 of Aquificaceae bacterium. GTDB lineage: Bacteria > Aquificota > Aquificia > Aquificales > Aquificaceae > Hydrogenivirga. The sequence continues at coordinate 4,138 of WFYM01000074.1, read as the reverse complement.
CGGTCTCGACTGGATGGTCCTCTACGACAAGGAAGTGGTAGAGAGGCTGGCGGAAGGAAAAGAGGGCTTCATGGACAGGTTCGTCAGGAACAAGGTCATAGAAAAGGAGTTCTTAGTTGAGGGTTCCTATGACCCGAAGATCATCAGGGAACTCGGGAGGATCACCGGTTACGGTCTCGTCGACAGCTTCAGGACCCTCGTCGTCGAGTATCCCCTCCTCGTGGAGGGTTCCCTGCCCGTTGGGAGGGTCGTCTTTGTAAAAGACTTCTCCGCAAAGCTCGGGGAGATGCTATTTCTCCCGGCCTTCATAGTCGGCTACAGCGTTCTTCTCGTCGTAGTCCTCTCGACAGCCCTTCTCCTCATCTTCAACAGGATAGTGAGGGACATCCTGATGCTGAGGGATATGACCATGAAGTTCAAAGAACTCGACTTCTCGGATGCGGACAGGCTCGCCACACACCTCAGAAAGTCAAAGGAGAGGGACGAGCTTTACTACCTCAAGAGGGCTGTCCTCACCATGGCTCAGGAGCTTGAGACCTTCATAAACAGGCTAAAGGACGAAAAGGACAGGTTCGAGGAGATGGCTTACAAGGACCCCCTCACCGAGCTTGACAACAGAAGGTCTTTTACCGAAAAGGCAAAGGCTATGGTAGAACATGCGAAGAGATACGGGGAACCCCTCTCGGTTCTTATGATAGACATAGACGACTTCAAGAAGGTGAACGACAACTACGGTCACGACGTAGGAGACAGGCTCCTGAAGGCTCTGGCGGACGTGATAAAGAGGAGCATAAGGTCTTCGGACGTCGCTGCGAGGTTCGGGGGTGAGGAGTTCGTCGTCCTCCTTCCAAAGACGGACGAGGAGGGGGCGAGGCTCGTCGCTGACAGGATAAGAAAGGAGTTCGGGAAGGTGAGCATAGATGTAGACGGGGAGAAGATAAGGACGAGCGTCAGCATAGGTGTCGCCTCCCTGAAGGGTGAAGGCTCCATAGAGGAGGTCATAAAGAAGGCGGACGTTGCCCTATACGAAGCGAAAGGCTCCGGAAAGGACAGGGTGGTCGTCTTTAAAGATACAGGGGAACGTCGAGGGAAGGGTTAGCGAGGGATCTCAAGACCAGGTCCTCCACAGCCCTCCTCGTTACACCCTTCAAAGTCCTCCTCAGCTTCAAGAAGAAGTGAAATAAAACCCCCGAAGCTTCGAGACCGAAACCCCTGTCCGCCAATACCTTCCTCTCCCAGCCTTCCAAACCAAAGGATCTGAGGATCTTGTTTTTGGGGTTTAGCTTTCTCCCTTTCGGGATACCTACGAACTGGTATCCGATAACCGTCCCCTCCTTCAAAAACACCTTCACAAGGTAGTTCCCCTTCTCGACCTTGATCTCCTCCTCAGCACCTTCGAAGACCCCTCCGCTCCCGGCTGTTACCGATGAGGTCTTCACAGCGTTGTAGTCGACGAGACCGTTCGATTTTACCCTTTTCCCAGCCATGTTAAATCCAGCGACGTATCCCGACTGCTGGGCTGCGGGGAAGAGGGCTATCCACCTGTGGTTTCCCCAGACGTCTATACCTGAGGCTATGTCTCCCGCAGCGAATACGTCCGGGTTCGAGGTCCTTTGGAACTCGTCTACGAGTATGCCCCCCACCGGTCTTCCGGTCTTTTCGTCCCTGTGGACCTTTATATCCGTCCCCTCAACGAGGTGGGTCCTCGGTCTCACACCGGTTGAGAGGATCACCATATCAGCCTTCAGGAACTCGGATCTGTCCGTTCCCTTTCTTCTCACCTCCACAGCCTCCACGTGTCCGTTTCCGTGGAAGGTGACTACCTCGTGTTCCGTAAGTATCTTTACTCCTGTCTCCTTCGAGAAGGCGTCCCCGTATACCCTCCCCATCTCGCCGTCGAGCATCCTCGGCAGGACCCTGTCCATGATCTCGACCACGGAAACTTCAACTCCGAGACGCCTGAGAGCCTCGGCGTCCTCAACACCTATGGGTCCCCCTCCCACTACAACAGCCCTCCTTACCTTCCCCGAGGTCACACGCTCTCTTATCTTCAAAGCGTCGTCTAAGGTCTTTGCGGTAGTTATCCCTTCGAGTTCCCTCCCGGGTATAGGGGGGACGAAGGAGGAGGCTCCCGCCGCGAGCAGGCACCTGTCGTATCTTATCTCCTCACCGTCCTTCGTTATAACCACCTTCCTTTTTGTTTCTACCCTCACCACCTCCTTTCCGGGTCTGAAGTCCACCTTGTGCCTTTCGTAGAACTCCATACCACCCTTGTAAAAGAGTGCCTCCTTTGAGATGTCGCCCCTTATGACGTTCTCGAGGCAGTTCGGTGCGTATGTGGGATACTTCTCCTCGGAAAGGACTATTATCTCGCTCTCCTTGTCAACTTTCCTGAAGGCTTCCACAGCTGAAGATGCTGCGGGACCGTTACCTACTACAACTACCCTCATCTCCCGTCTAAGCTGAGTATGTATTCCGCACAGGTCCTCACCCCGAAGCCCGTCCCCCCTTGAGGGTGGTAGCCGTATTCCTCCCTCGCCCAAGCCGGTCCGGCTATGTCGAGGTGGACCCACTTTATACCCTCACCCACGAACTCCTCGAGGAACATAGCAGCGGTTATAGCTCCGCCGTACCTCCCTCCCGTGTTAACCACGTCCGCGGGACCCTTCTTTATCTTTTTCCTCAGCTGTTCGTCGTCCATGGGAAGCTCCCATACCCTCTCCCCCGTTTTCTTGGCTATCTTCTTTATCTCCTCCGCGAACTCCCTGTTGTTGGTGAAGAGACCCGCTGTATACTCCCCGAGGGCTACCATGCAGGCACCGGTGAGCGTCGCAAGGTCTATTATCTTTGAAGGTTTAAGCTCGCTCGCGTAGGAGAGGGCGTCAGCTAAAGTCACCCTCCCCTCCGCGTCCGTGTTGTCTATCTCTATATACTTCCCGTTCTTCGCCCTTATTATGTCGTCGGGTCTGTAAGCGGAACCGGAAGGCATGTTCTCCGCAGCACCCACTATACCGTGGACCTCAATATTCGGCTTCATCTTCGCAACTACCCTCATAACACCCAAAACAGCGCAGGCTCCCGACTTGTCCATCTTCATCGTCCTCATGTAGTTCTCGGGCTTTATGTTCAGCCCACCGCTGTCGAAGGTAAGCCCCTTCCCGACAATGACTATCCTGTCCTTCGGCTTTCCCTTTGGTCTGTAGGTGAGGTGGATGAAGCGGGGGGGTGTTGCGGATCCTTTACCTACGCTCCAGAGGGCGAGCATGCCCATCTTCTGTATCTCCTTCTCGTCGTATATTTTGCACTCGAGACCGAGTTCCTCGGCGAGCCTCTTCGCTTCTTCAGCCAAGGTGATCGGGTTTATAACGTTCCCCGGCTCGTTCACAAGGTCCCTCACGTAGTTCTGAGCTTCCGCTAAGATCTTGCCCTTCTTTATGGCTTCCTCTTCCCCCCTCCATATGAGAACCTCCTTCACCTCGTGGGAGTTTTCCTTCTTCGACTTGTATCTGTCGAAGGTGTAAGACCCCAAGATGAGACCCTCAGCGATGGCTTGGGAAATTGTAGGGTTCTCTACCCTCGGTGATATTAGGACAGCCCTCTCTATTTTGTCTTTTTTAAGCCTCTTTACGAAAAGCCCGGAAGCCCTCCTGAAGGTGTCGGGCTGGGCTTTTTCCCTCTTCCCGAGACCGACGAGGTAGACGACGCCGAACCTCTGACCGGGAAGGGTAATCCTCTCCAACTGCCCCTCCTTCCCTTTGAAGTCTATGGTCTCGAGAACCTTCCTCACCCTCGAGGAGACTCCCCTTCCGAGCTTGGAAAGAAGCTTCGTGTCACCCTCAAAGAGCAGGACACCGCAGACATCTATGTCGGAAGTCCTAAGGTCTCCCTCTAACCTCTTAACCTCCATGGTCCTGACCTCCAAAATAATGATATAGTTTAAGTATGGAGAGGGAGCAGGAAAAGCCGAGGGTTGTCGAAGAAGGCATATGGATAGCGGGCGAAGCTGTAAAGAAGGCTCCGAGGCTGAGGGGCGTCCCGACGGGTGTTGAGGGACTCGACGAGCTTTTCTTCCACACGGAGATAAAGAACGGGAAGGTGGTGAGGAAACCCCTCGGAGGCATTCCCGAATACGCTGTGG
>WFYM01000073.1 GCA_015490115.1 Aquificaceae bacterium | reverse complement strand
GGCGAGTGTGTAGGTAGGGTTTGCTCCCTGAGGGAAGTCTCCAACGAGGGCTATCCTGTTGCCCACACCTTTGACATAAAGCTGAGCTGCAACGCTGAATATGCTTTGGTTGTTATCCTGTCTCCTTCCCCACTTGGCAGACAGGGCGGGCTTACCGAGAGCCGTTTTCTGGTTGATGAGAATTTGCCCCTGAACAATGAGGGCCTGCCTGTCGTTACCACTACCCCTAAAGTTCCTGTGGTTAACGTAACCGACCTGCAGGTTGGGAGTTATCATCCCGAGCTTCTGCTCCCAGAGGAAGTCAACACCGAAGGAGTTCGCATTTCCATTAGCATATCCCTGGGTAAAGTAGGACACACCAAGAGTTAGCACGTTCTTCTTTCCGAGATAGGTTTCCTTGAGCACATAACCGGGATGTCCGCTGTAGCCCATCATGGTGGGTGCCAGCTCGATCCTGGCCGCTATACCAGGCTGGGCGGTGTTGCCTCCATCGTTGTCAGCGACGGTCAGATAGTACTTTATCAGACCTCCTCCGATCTTACCCCATATGCCGAGCTGGGGAGACCTCGAACCGGACCTTGCATTCCTGTCATCCGCAGGGTTGGTGAATGCCCCTATACCCGTGTTTGTCCCCGTCGGTATTAGGAAGGACCAACCCGACTGTATACCCGAGTGGAGCTCGAAGGGAAGCTTAATGTGACCTGCTACTATCTTGAACTCTTTGGCAAAGTCGAGCATGACGAACGAGTCGATGAATTCAGGATTGTCTATTCTATCACGATCGTAGGATGCTGGACCCCTTCCAGTCCTACCAAACTCCATTTGCCATCCCCACTTGAAAATCTTAGATATGGAACCTTTTGCGTAAATACGCGTGAAGGGTACGTCTACATTAAGTCCTGGATCCTGGATGACAGCATGTACCTTAGCCCTGAAGCCCATCTTGAACTTGGTCTTGCCGAGGTCGATCTTCACTGCGTGGGCCTCACCTCCCAGAACTGCCGCACCCAGTATGGCTGCCGCTGCTAAGTAGCTCTTCTTCATGGTCACACCCTCCTCTCGGAATTTTTCACAGGAAATTATAGATGCATAAAAGGGAGTTTGTCAAGCCTTTTTGTTCCAAAGGGTTGCTTTTGCATTTTTTCCAAAGTTCTGTGTTGCAAAGGTGATAATTTTCACTATTTTGGAAAATTTGCAAAAGCATATGTTATACTTTCCCTATGAGGACAGTTATAAGGGGAAGGGTTTGGAAGTTCGGAGACAACGTGGACACTGACCAGATAATTCCGGCGAGGTATTTGAACACTTCTGACCCCAACGAACTCGCAAAGCACGTTATGGAGGATTCGGAGCATCCCGACTTTGCAAAGAAGCACAAGGAGGGGGACATAATAGTTGCGGGCAGAAACTTCGGCTCAGGCTCCTCAAGGGAACACGCCCCGATAGCCATAAAGCACGCGGGTGTTCCGGTGGTGATAGCAAAGTCCTTTGCGAGGATATTCTTCAGGAACGCAATAAACATAGGTCTTCCCATAGTGGAAGCTCCGGAGGCTGTTGACGAGATAAACCACGGAGACGAGGTGGAGGTGGACCTCGAAAAAGGAACGGTGAAGAACCTAACAACGGGCAAGGAGTATAAGGCTACCAAGTTCCCCGAAGAGCTACAGGCTATCCTGAGAGCGGGCGGTCTCATGGAGTATGCGAAGTCAAAGCTCAAAGGTAGTAAGTGAGAGGGACCCCGCGAGCATAGAACTCGCTTCAGAGGTCCTTCTGAAGGGAGAGCTTGTTGTCGCCCCCACGGACACCATATACGGCATCCTCGCCGACGCGACGAACCCGGAAGCCGTAAACAGGCTGAGGACACTGAGGAGGCCCTCGGGTAGACCTTTTATAGTCCTCGTCCCCGATCTCCCGTGGGCCGGGAAGCTCGGTCTCGAACTGAAAAAGGAGCATATCAAGCTACTTTCCCTCTTCGGTGTTACGGTGGTCCTCAGGAAAAGAACGGGACTCTACCACTGGCTGGGGAAGGAGACCTTGGCTGTGAGGGTTCCGAGGAGAGGTTTTGTCCACAGGCTCCTCAAATACCTCGGTAGACCCGTGGTTGCACCGAGTGCGAACCCGGAGGGCAAACCGCCAGCTATGACCGTCGGGGAGGCTGTAAAATACTTCGGGAACAAGGTCTCCCTCTACGTGGACGGCGGAAGAATCGGAGGGAAGCCTTCCGCCCTCGTCGACGGAAAGACATTAAAGGTGCTGAGGGGGGGTCCTTACAGCTTTGATTCTCTGAATAGACTTTTCCTTACTTTCTCATCAGGTCTGAGAGCATCTGGATAACTGTATCGATCCTGTGGTTTATCTGAGTTATTTCCTGCCTGATTTCCTGTCTCAGCTGGTTCATCTCGTTCCTCAGCTGACCTATCTCTTGTCTCAGCTGTCCTACCTGCTCGTCTATCTTCTGGTTCAGATACCTAAAGTCCTCTTCCTGTTTTCTTTCGAGCTTTTCGATCTTTTCGTAGATCTCCCTGCTTCTTTCCTCAATGACTTCGTAAATCGCCTCAAGAGTTACCTTCTTTATAATTCCCTTCGCTCTCTCGAGCATAGTTCTTTATAAGTTACCTCAGTTGGAGATATAAAGCAACTCGAAGGTTCTCAAACCTCAACTACCTTCCCCGGATTGAAGAGGTTTTTCGGATCGAAGAGGAGCTTTATACCTTTTAAGATCTCGTAACCTTCCTCTCCGAACTGCCACTTTAAAAACTTCCTCTTCGTGAGTCCGACACCGTGTTCTCCCGTTATCGAACCTTGATACTTCAGGGCGAGTTCGAAGACCTCGTCCACCGCCCTCTCAGCCCTCTCCTCCTCTTCTTTGTTCTTCTTGTCGTAGAGGAGGTTAACGTGGAGGTTCCCGTCGCCTATGTGTCCGAAGACGACGAGCAAAAGGTCGTATTTTTCACCGATCTCTCTCAACTTCGGGAGAACCTCCGTAAGGTAAGACCTGGGAACTACTATGTCCTCGTTTATCTTCCCCGTCTTCAGGTTTCCGAGGGCGGGACCGAGGCTCTTCCTCGCCGTCCAGAGCTTCTCCGCACTCCTTTCGTCCTCCGAGACCTTGACTTCGACTCCCATGTCTTCGAGGATCCTCCTCACCTCCTCGATTTGCTCCCTTACAGCTGTCTTCGTCCCGTCCACCTCTATGAGGAGGAGAGCCTCAGCTCCGAGGGGAAGACCAACAGGCTTGTATTCTTCCACAGCCCTTATAGCTTCCCTGTCCATGAACTCTAAAGCGGAGGGGAAGACGCCCGAGGTCATTAT
>WFYM01000072.1 GCA_015490115.1 Aquificaceae bacterium | reverse complement strand
CTCTTTTGGCTGTAATGAGTGAAAAGACGAAGGTCAAAAATCCTGCAAAAGACGTCAAAACTCCGCTCCCTATGTCCCCCAGCCTCCTCCCAAAAAGTCCGATTAAAACAAAGGCTATTAAAGGTGTCAAAATTACCGCAATGCCTTCCATTCCTCAGTCCCTCAGGTGGACGGTCTCCGAGGAGCCTTCGTAACCTCTCAGCCTAAAGAGTGAGACTATAAGACCCAGTCCCACCGCAACTTCCGCCGCTGCCACCGTTAGGACGAAGAGGGCGAAGATCTGACCGTCTACCCTTCCCAAGTGACTGTCCACACTGACCAAGACCAGGTTCACACCGTTTAGCATTATCTCGGTGCTGACCAATATGGTGATCAGGTTCTTCCTCACCATAACGCCGAGGAGTCCGAGCAGGAAGACGAGGATCCCGAGGAGGAGGCAAGCTTTCTCTAAGCTCACCCCTCCTTCCTCCCGAGGAGGATAGCCCCTATCATGGCGACTAAAAGTATAACTGAAGCGACCTCGAAAGGAAAGAGGTAGGAGGTAAAGAGGGTCCTCCCCACCTCCCTCACGTTGTCTTCTATAGCGCCGATAGGTTCCGCCAAATCACCCCTTGCAACGGTGAAGGCGATCAAGCTAAAGAGAACGAAGACAACCGGAAGTCCGAAGAGAAGCTCCCTCTTGTATACACCTTCGAACCTCTTTACCTTCTCCCAAGGTATGGTGGTTATCACGAGGACGTAAAAGACGACTATGGCGACAGCGTATATGATCAGCTGGAGACCTGCGAGAAGCTCAGCCCCGAGGAGCAAGAAGACACCCGCAACTGCGAGAACGCTCGAGAGGAAAAAGAGTATGGAGTGGACGGGGTTTTTAACGAGGACAGCTCCAACGACCGAAACCAAAAGCCAAGCAGAAAGGAAACCGAATATCACCCACTCCACTCTATCTTCCCCCAAAGTTTTTCCCTCTCGGAGTCGTTGGGCCAGATGCGGTCCGGTTCGTCTCCCCTTCTTCTCTTATAGTCTATACCGAAGGCTTCGAGCCTTTCCATATTGAGGACCTCCTCCCTCCTCGAGTAGCCCGCAAGCTCGAATAGATCGGTCATCGTGAGACAGCCGACGGGGCAGGCGTCGACGCAGAGACCGCAGAAGAGGCAGTTGAGAAGGTTCATGTCGAACCTCACCACCTTCTTCCTGCCGTCGGGGAGCTGGACAGCCTCTATCCTGAAGAGGGTCGGCATGGGACACGCTGTCTGGCACATGTAGCAGGCGACGCACCTGCTCTTCCCCTTCTCGAAGCTCATGAACTTCTCAATAGCTTTCAAAGAATCCGGTTCTGTCCCGTCCCAGACGAAGTGACCGTGGGCGCCTCTGAAACGCTTGGGAGGTGTGAGCTTCTCCTTGGGGTATTCGGTGGTTATGGGTCTCCTGAGGAGGTTCCTCAAGGTAACGGAAAGACCCTTGAGGAAGTCTATGAAGAGTATCGACTCGATTATGCTAAGGTAGTCCTTCCTGCTGAGCTTCCTGACTCCCATCTTACTCACCTCCGAACAGGTAGAGGAAGACAGCTGTCAAGACGAGGTTAGCGAGAGCCAAAGGTAACATTATCTTCCAAGCTATCTCGGTTACGTCCCTCGCTTGGAACCTCGGGAGGGTCCAGTGAAGCCAGAGGACGAAGAAGACGAGACCGAACATCTTCGCGAGGAACCAAAAATACGGGGAGAGGGGTCCTAAGATGTTAGGACCTGACCAGCCTCCGAAGAAGAGGACGACAGCTATAGCGGAAAGAGCCATCACGTTCAGATACCACTCGGCGAGGGGGAAGGCTCCGAACCTCATCCCTCCGTATTCGACGTGGTAGCCCGTGACAAGCTCCGCCTCAGCTTCTTGTATGTCGAAGGGGACCCTTCCAGACTCCGCGAGCATGCAAAAGAGGTAAAGTATAAAAGCGACGGGCTGGTAGAAGACGAACCAAACCCCCCTCTCCACCTGAGCCTGAACTATGCCTACGGTGCTTAGCGTCCCGGCGAGCAGGACCACACCGAGGACGGTAAAGCCTAAAACGACCTCGTAGGCTATGATCACAGCAGCTTTTCTGAGAGAGCCTATGAAGGCGTATTTCGAGTTGGAAGCCCAGCCCGAGAATATGGTCCCGTAAACGAGGAGGGAACCCATGGCGAAGACGAGAAGGAGGGCTATGTTCACGTCCGCGATCAGGGGCTTTATCTCCCTACCGAAGAGTTCGAAGCCCGGACCGAAGGGTATAACGGCGAAGAGGAGGACGGCGGGTGCGAGGGCGAGAACTACAGCCAAGTAGTAAACGGGAACGTCAGCACCCCTCGGTATTATGGACTCTTTGGTGAGGAGCTTTATACCGTCCGCTATGGGCTGGAGGAGTCCGAAGGGACCTACCACGTTAGGTCCGAGACGTGCCTGTATGTGTCCTGCGAGCTTCCTCTCGAGCCAAGTGAGGTAAGCACCGACGCCGAGGACAAGCCCAAGAAGGACACCTATCTTTACGAGCGTCACCACTACGTCCACAAGCATGGCTCCACCTCACCTGTCTGTCTCACCTACGACCGGGTCGAGGCTCCCGAGGAGGGCTATCGCGTCCGCTATGGTCCTTCCCTCTATTAGCTTCGGGAATATGGATAGGTTGTAGAGCGCCCCCGACCTTATCCTGAGCCTGTAGGGTTTGCCACCTCCTTTCGAGTAGATGTAAAATCCAAGCTCTCCCCTCGGGTTTTCCCCTGAGGAGTAAACCTCTCCGGGGGGAGCGTTCTCACCGTGGACAACTATGCGGAAGGTTTGGACCATGTCCTCGAGGGTCATGAAGACGTCCTCCCTCGGTGGCATGACGGCGGGGTGTTCCTTGTTTATATAGGGTGCGTCCTTTGGCATCTTTTCGAGCTTCTTTACGCACTGCTCAACTATCCTCGTGCTTTCCCACATCTCCTCCATCCTGACGAGATACCTGTCGTAGACGTCCCCAACTTCGCCTACCGGAACGTCGAACTCGACCTCGCCGTACGCCGCGTAAGGTTCGAGCTTCCTGATATCGTAGGGAACCCCGGAACCCCTCGCAACAGGTCCCGAAAGACCGTAAGCGTGGACGTCCTCCCTCGTTATGACACCCACCTCCTTCGTCCTCCTCAGCCATATCCTGTTCCTCGTAAGGATCGCGTGGTATTCTTTCAGCCTCTTCGGGAAGTCTTTAACGAAAGCTTTAACGACGTCGAGGGTCCCCTCCGCGAGGTCGTAGTGGACACCTCCTATCCTGAGGAAGGCGGAGGTGAGCCTGTATCCCGCGTTCCCCTCTATTATGTCCATTATCTTCTCCCTCTCCCTGAAGGCGTAGAGGAAAACTGTCAAGGCTCCGAGGTCCAAAGCTCCGGTTCCCAGCCAGAGGAGGTGGGAGTTTATCCTCTGGAGTTCCGCAAACATCGTCCTTATATACTGAGCCTTCTCCGGGACCTCCACACCGAGGAGCTTCTCAACTGCTGTGACGTAGGAAAGCTCGTTGCATATGGCGGATATGTAGTCCATCCTGTCCGTGTAAGGTAGGAACTGGAAGTAATGGAGGTTCTCAGCTATCTTCTCCATGCCCCTGTGGAGCTGTCCGAGGATTATGTCGCACTGGGAAACGAATTCCCCTTCGAGGTCGAAGAGGAACCATATGGTCCCGTGAGTTCCCGGATGAAGCGGTCCCCAGTTGAGGACGAGCTGGGCTTTCTTTTTCAGCCTCGCCTTTTGGGTCCTTTCGAGATCTTCGAGAGTCGGGACCTTAGTGTGGAGAAGTTCAAAGTCGTGGGAGGGTGGGTCGGTCCTCCCGTGGAGAACCTCCGTGAGGGAGGGCAGCTCCTGCTCGGGTATGCCTTTTAAGGGAAAGTCCTTTCTCAAGGGGAAGTGTTCGTATCCCTCCCAAAGGAACATACGTCTTAGATTCTCGTGACCTTCGAACTCGACCCCGAACATGTCGTAGGCTTCCCTCTCCGCCCATTTCGCCCCGGGCCAGAGGTCGGTGACCGTGGGTAGCTTCCCGTTCTCAGCCCAAGCCTTCACTATTACCCTCTCGTTCTCGTCCGGGTTGTAGAGTATGTAGATCCCTTGGAACCTCCTCGGGTCCTCCGGGAAGTCTATGCAGGTGAGGTCCACAAAGTGGAGGAACCTCTCCTTCTCCTTCAGGTGCTTCAGGAGGTCTTTAAGGCGGGAGGTCTTGACCTCGAGGGATACAGCGTTCTTTCCGAAGGTGGCACTTACGTCATCCTTGAACTCCTGCTTTATCCTTTCTACGGTAGCTCTGCTGATCCAAGGCATACAGGGACCCTCAAGCTGTCTTGGTCAGGAGACCTTCCCTTTCGAGATCCCTCCTGAACTCCTCGAAGGCTCTGTCGTATTTGTTAACACCCTTTTCCTTTATCTTCCTCTGGAGCTGGAGTATGCCGTAGATCAGTCCCTGAGGCGTCGGCGGACAGCCCGGTATGTAAACGTCGACGGGTATGATCCTGTCAACACCTTGGAGTGTGGCGTAGGTAGGGAACGGACCCCCCGCTGAGGCGCACCCTCCCATAGATATGCACCACTTGGGATCGGGCATCTGGTCCCAGATGAGCTTCAGCATCGGAGCCACCTTGTTCACTACGGTCCCAGCGACTATGAGGACGTCAGCCTGCCTCGGAGAAGCCCTGAATATGACACCTAACCTGTCGAGGTCGAACCTCGAAGCTGCTGTGTGCATCATCTCTATGGCACAACAAGCAAGCCCAATAGTAACAGGCCAGAGGGCGTTCCTCCTTCCCCACCTCAAAAGCTCGTCAACGGTCGTTGTCACGAAACCGTTTGAGTTTATAAGAGCCATCGCTTTCACCTCCTTCAGATCTGCCACCTGAGGGCGCCCTTAGCCCAAGCGTATACGAAGCCTAAAGTTAGTATAAATATAAAGAGGACAGCTTCTATGAGACCGAACAGCCCTATCTCCTTAAAGACAACAGCCCAAGGAAACAGATAAGCAGCCTCTATGTCGAAGAGTATGAGGAGAAGTCCGAGCAAATAGTAGCCCTGCTTGAAGGTCCCCCTCGCTTCGGGATCGTATAGAGGGACACCACACTCGTAAGGGTAGTCTTCGAGGGGATCCTTCTTTTTTGGTCCCAATATGTCGTTCAGAACCGCGTGGGCAAGACCGACAGCCACTGCTACAAGGACAAATAAAAGGAAAGCCCCGTAACCCTCCATAGCTCCCACCGAAGAAGCGTTTAAAAATATAACAGCGTCATGAGAGGGGTGTCAAGGAATCAGACGACACTGAACTCCCTCGAGAGGAACCTCCTCCAAGTCTCGGGCATCCTTTGAAGCTCCTCCTCAGCTATTTTCTTCACAGGCTCCTCTATGCCCTTTACGGCGGTCTTCGTCCTTACCTTCACATCGCACACCTGAGGCTCGTTTATAGGCTTCCCTATCTGGGAAACTATGTAGCAGTAAGCCTCCTCCACCTCCTCCACCTCCTTTACCACCCTCTCCGCTACTGTGTTCGCAACCACGTTGTATATCTTCCCTACGTGGGAGACGGGGTTTTTCCCGGCGGCAGCTTCCAAGCTCATAGGTCTGTAAGGTGTTATGAGTCCGTTTACCCTGTTTCCTCTCCCCACCTGACCGTCGTCCCCCTGCTCAGCGGAGGTCCCCGTGACTGTTATGTAAACGGAACCGCTTTCCGGATCGTCGGCGGTGTTCACGAACACCTCCACCTTCCTGTCGGTGAGGCTGAGGGCAAGGTTCTCCACCTTCTTCTTGACCTCCTCCTTTTTTTCGAGGTAGTCTTCCGCGTCCTTTACGAACCTGCTCACGAAGGCACAGGCTACCGTTATCCTTATCCTCTCCCCTATGCGGACACCCATTACTTTCACGTCTTCCCCAACTTCTGGGTGTTCTTCCTTGAAGTCTTTTGAGTTCAACAGTCTTTCCGTTTCCAGAACTATCCTCTCGAGATCGTCCAAAGGGGCGAAGCCAACGCCAAAAGAGGTGTCGTTGGCGAGGGGAACCTCACCCTTTTTGACGAACCTCATGAAGAGGTCCACAAGATCTTTGCTCCCCGGTCTTATCTTCGGTTTTATGACAACGTGCCTTTCCGGGTCGAGGTTCCTTATGTTCTTCTTGAGCCACGACTTTGCAGTCTCGATTGCTATATCCTCAACGGGAAGCTCCTTACCCTCCTTTTCCCTTATAGCTCTCCCGACGAGGTATATCTCTATCGGCTCTTTTACCTCACCACCTCCGAAGACAGGCTCAGCCACGCCACCCACGAGGAGCGCCTTGTCGACGTTGTGGTGCATAACAGCCCCGAACTCCTGTATGTAAAGCTTGCTGAGAGCTACGGATAGCTCCTCCGCCAGAGAGTCGCATATCGTATCCGGGTGACCTATACCTTTTCTCTCTACTATCTCCGCCTCCTGAGCGTAGACGGGTTCGAAGGTTATGGGTGTTACGACCACGTTCGCCAATTTCCCACCTCCGAAGCGAGAATTATACAGTTATAAGATCCTTCCCTGCTCTGAGAAGTTCCTCCACGTCCCCTTCGGAGGGAGCCTCAGCGTAGATCCTGATCAGGGGTTCCGTCCCAGAAGGTCTAAGGAGTAGCCAGCTCTCATCTCCGAATACGAACTTTAGCCCGTCTATGGTAAGGACCTTCTCAACCACCCTTCCGCCCACTTTAGTCGGCGGGTCCCCTATCAAGCCCTTTAGCCTCTCCTTCGACCTCTCCTCCACGGGAAGGTCGATCCTCCTGTAGAAGGAAGGTCCGTAGTTCTTCGTAAGATGGGTCACCACCTCAGAGAGGGGAGCATCCATTAAAAGGACCATCTCGAGGACCATAAGGGCGGACAAGATACCGTCCCTCTCCGGCAGGAACTCGGGAAAGCCGTAACCGCCGCTCTCCTCACCTCCGAAGAGGACCTTCTCTTTCAGGATCACCTCGTTTATGTTCTTGAAGCCAACAGGAACTTCTCTCAGTTCTATACCTTCCGACCTACATATCCTGTCCGCGAGGTAAGTAGTCGAGACAGTCTTGACAACGACACCTTCCCTCTTTCCCTTGTTCTTTACGAGGTGGTAAAGGAGAAGGGCAAAAACCATCTGGGTGTTTACAAAACTCCCTTTGTCATCAACGAGGGCTACCCTGTCCCCGTCCCCGTCGTTGGCAACTCCGAGATCCGCCGAAAAGGCAAGGACCTTTTTCCTGAGAGCGCCCAAGTTCTTCTCAACAGGTTCGGGAGAAGTCCCTCCAAAGAGCGGATCCCTGTAACTCCTTATCTTCACAACCTCCACCTTTGTTCCTTCAAGAACTTTTGAGAGAACCCCCGAAGTAGTCCCGTGCATGGCATCGTGGACCACAGTCAGCTCCTTTTCTCTAAATATTTCGAAGCTGACATGTTCCCTCACTTTGGATATGTAAAGCTCTTCAACATCAATATATTGAGGGTCCGCAGAAGGAACAGGATCCCCCGAAACAACTCCTAGCTTCGACTCTACTTCCTTAACAAACTCAGGTGTAGCGGAACCTCCGAAGCTCTCCTTTATCTTATAGCCGTTGTATTCGGGAGGGTTGTGGGACGCCGTTATCATAACACCGTTGTCAAAACCCATGTATCTCACCCCGAAGGAGACCATAGGTGTTGTGCATGCCCTTTTTGTAAGTTTCGCCTCAAGACCTTCCGAGACAAAAATATCGTAAACCTGTTTTGCAAACCTTTCCGAGGAAAACCTCCAGTCGTAACCTATAAGAACTTTTTTAGCTCCTTTTTCCTTCAGGACCTTTGCGTGAGCGCGGGCAACCCTCCTTACATTTTCGTAGGTGAAACCTTCACCTATTACAGCCCTCCAACCGTCCGTTCCGAACTTGATCATGGTTATAATTTTATACGATGTCTTTTTATTTAACGTTACTTCTTTTGACTTCTTTTGTCTCTATAAGTGTGTATGAAGGTTTGATTATTTTAGGTCTTGTGGGTTTATTTTTATTTAGAAAGATCTCTAAAGGTGTCCTTTTATTTCCTCTTCTTGGCTTTGTTGGGACTACAGTATTTTCTACAGCTTTGTTTTTCCCTCAGATGATTATAAAGAGCTTCGGAGAAGGCTTGTTCCAACTTATCTATATGCTCAAAATCAATAAAAAGATCGCAAAAAATTTTCTTTCCAAAGTGCCTTATATTTTCTG
>WFYM01000071.1 GCA_015490115.1 Aquificaceae bacterium | reverse complement strand
CTTGTAGGCTTCTTCTATCTTCCTCTTCAGACCTTCGAGGAAGAAGTGGTCGACACTCGCCGTCCTTCTGTCTATTAGGGCTGAAAGCTCCTCGTCGCTCAAAAACTCGTTCCCCTCGAACTCGACTTCGTATCTCCTGCCCTCGAATATCCGGTAGACGGGAAGGGCGAAGTGACCCCTTCCGAAGAGGGCTTTGAGAACGGAGACGGGATGGGAGACGAAGTTGGAAAGACCCCTGAGTACGGACCTTACCCTGTCCCTGAAGCTTCCCCTCACGGGACCCGGAGAGAGGACGAAGGGGAAGGGTCTTCTTCCCCTCACCACTTTGATGTCCTTTAAATAAACGAAGCTCTCAAGAAAACCCTCCCTCCTGTAGAATTCCCTCAGCCTCTTTGCACCTTTCCTTGCAAGCTCTTCGTTGAACACCTCCCCTATCTCGAGACCGGACTCCTCTATGAGCTTCCTGTGGGTGTAAGACCTTGCTCCCTCGAAAACAGCCCCCCCGAGGAAGTGTAGCTCCCCCTCCTCGACGTTTATCTTAATGTCAGCGAACCCCTCCTCGTCGACGTTAAGGCTTACGCTCACCTTAGCTTCCACGTATCCCCTATCCCTGTAAAACCTCAAAAGGGCTTCCTCTGCAGCTTCTTCGCTGAAACCTATGAGAGGCTCCCCCTCCCTGAGACCGAGGAAGCTCTTAATTTCCTCCTCCCCTATACCTCTGTTTCCCCTTACCTCAACCCGCTTCAGTATAGGGTATCTGTCTACGTAGATCACAGTGTCGTCTCCGATCTTGAACACCTCCACCCTCCTCACATCCCTCAGGTTCCTTAGAATCCAGAGTAAAAAGTCCAAGTCCTCCTCGGTGGCTATCTCCCGGAGGTTGTTGTTCCTGAGGGGGTAGTTGGACTCCAAAAAGACCTTCGGGAAGGATATGGAGATCAGAACAAAGAGCAGGAGTGTGTATCTCATTAAGAAAGAAGTATAAAGGGAAGTAGCGGGCCCGGAGGGACTCGAACCCCCGACCCGGGGATTAGAAATCCCCTGCTCTGTCCAGCTGAGCTACGGGCCCTCCAAGGTTTAATATTATATTCTCCTTAAGGCTTCGTATCTTCTCCTCGCATCTTGGAGCCAAACTTCGTCACCCTTCGCGAGCCTTATTGCGTTCTCGTAGCTGATGAGAGCTTCCCTGTATCTCCCCAAGGCTTCGTAGCTCCTTCCCATGTAGTAGTAAGTGTCGGGGAAGGTGGGGACGAGCCTTCTCGCCTCTTCGAGTTCTTCGATGCTCCCCTCGAATTTACCCATGTTAAAGAGGACAGCACCCCTTACGAACCTGCCCCAGAGGAGATCGGGGTCTATCTCAACAGCCCTCGTAGCGTGCCTGAGGGCTTCTTCGTTCCTTCCCATCTCCGAAAGTATAACAGCGATGTAGACGTGAGCCATCTGGTTTCTTTCGAATAGCCTCAAAGACTCCCTGAACTTTTCGAGGGCTAAAGACTTTTCCCCCCTGCTGTATAAATCTTTCCCCTCCTCGTAGAGTTCGAAGGACCTTTTGGTTTCGAGGAGCTTCCTTTTTACCCTCCTGAACCTCTCCGAATCCACCTTCATACCGGGTCTTTTTAGCTTCTTCACCTCTCGGGAGACGTTCCTTATCCTCTCTTCAGGTAGGGGGTGGGTCGAGAGCCAAGCGGGGGGTCTTTCCTTTTGGATCTCTTTGAACTTTTCGAAGACGCCTATGAAACCCTCAGGGTCGTAACCCGCCCTCGAGACTATCTCAACACCGAAGGCGTCCGCCTCCCTCTCCTGATCCCTGCTGAACTTGAGGGCAAGGAGGGAAGCTCCTATATTCGCAGCTTGGACGAGGAGCTGGGAGGAGAGGCTCCCGTCACCTATGAGGGCTGTGGTTACCCTAAGTAGCAGGGAAAGACCGAGGACCTTCTCGAGATACCTCGCATGGTGCCTTTTGTTTGTATGTCCGAGTTCGTGTCCGAGAACGGCGACAAGCTCGCTCTCGTTCTCGAGCATAAGGAGCAGTCCCCTCGTTATAAAGACGGGACCACCCGGAAGGGCGAAGGCGTTTTGGATCGAAGAGTTAACTACGAAGAAGCGGTAAGGTAGCTTCCTCGGAGCTAAAGAGGCGAGCTTCATACCGAGTTCCCTCACATAGCTTTGGACCTCCTCGTCTGGGTAGAGACCCTCGTTCTCAGCTATGGCGGAAGGTATGTAGCTCTTTCCGAGCCTTATCTCCTCCTCGGGAGGGAGTATGGCGTGCTGGATAGTCTCCGATAGGGGAGCGCAGGAGAGGAGAAAGAAAGCCAGAAGAATTGTTAAGGTCCTTATCATGCTATATTAACTTTAGCTTGGGGTGAGGAGGGTTATCAAGCTGATCCTTATTGCCTGCCTTGCCTTCGGTGCAGAGCGTAACTTTCCAAAACGTGTCTTCAGCACCGTGGAGGTGGGTCCTCCCCCGCGACTTGAGGTGGATCTTGAGGGTTGCAGTGTGTACCTCTCCATACCTGAGGAGGTTCACAAAGTCCTGATCAGGGAGTTCGGTCCCTACAGGGTGCTTACCGAGTTTAACTCTGGGTTTTACTGTAGCCAGATGCATCGCTTCGTGGGTGAGAACTTCGCTCCCTGGGTCGCCATAGGTGACTTCAACGGGGACGGGAGGAAGGACATGTTCCTCAGGATCCTCTGGGGAAAAGGGAAGAAGGTCGCAGAGGTCTTCCTAATATCTGAAGGTCAGTCTTACAGGGTGGTGAAGATGGCGGATCTCAAATTCGTTCCGGGGAGGTCCAACTACAGCAGAAGGCCCGCCAGAATCTTCAGCCCCTGCAGGTTCGAGGACAGGTTCGAGTACGGCTACCTCACCCTCCACTTTTCCTTCGACTGCTTAGAGATGAGGGCGGACGATATAGACTACTTCACGTGGATACTCATCTACACGAACGGTGCCTTTTCCGAGATAGAGATCTTCTTAGGGGACTGACCCATGTGGACCCTGTGGGCGTTACTAATACTGGTATTTTCAGCGTCCCACTCCAAGCCCAAGGTCTTCTACGAGGTAAAGTTCGACGAAACGAGGGGTGACTACCTTTACACCTACGAGGTGGTGAACTCGGAAAGATTTGAGGAGATCATACTCTTTAGCCTTTACCCGCTCGCTCCTGTTTACGAGGTGAAAACTCCGGATGGCTGGAGCCTACTCATAAAGGACGGAGGCAGAATAGTGTGGACCGCAAAGAATAAAGGTGTAAAGCCCGGGGAGAGCTTCTGCTGCTTTTCTCTGAGGAGCAGATACGACGGGACTCTCAGCTACTCGGAGGTCAGGGGAGAGGAGACCCTTTTCATAGACGAAGCCTGGGTCCCGGGAAATAGAGAGGCAAAGGTGGTAGTTGAGGCAAACCCGCTGGTGGTAAATCTGAAGCAGTCAAGACCCCGCCTCCTCACCCTCTACATAAGGATACCGCCAGAGCTGAAGGGAAAGGAGATAGACCCTAAGAGCCTCTTCTTCCAAGGTGCCAAGCCCCTTATGGTCAGGAAGGTTTGTGAGGATACGTTCATGGCAAGGTTCGACTTGGACTACCTCCTCCTCTCTTTCCACTTCACGAGGGACGCATACCTCTGGGGCAAGTTCAGGGACGGGACCCCCTTCTTAGGCTTCGACTGGGTATTGGTGGAGGAGGATAAAGAGATCCTGCCTTTGAGGGGAAGTGAGCTGAGGACCACCTTCAAAGTTTCTTCTTCCTTCAGCTTGGTGGTGAATGAAAAAGATTGCAGGGTGGACTTAGCTATACCGGAGGAAGCACACAGGGTTCTATTAAAAAGCTTTGGAAACTATGAAGTCTACACGGAGTTCCCCGGTGTGTCCTGCGAGAACCTCAAAGCCTATACTGGGAAGGACTTGGCTCCTTGGGTAGCGTTTGCGGACATAAACGGGGACGGGAGAAAAGACGCCTTCCTGAGGATCCTGACGGGGAATGGAAGGGTTAAGAAAGTAGTGGAGCTGTTCTTGGTCTCCTCAGGTAATACTTTCGAGGTCCAAAAGATCTGGGAAGAAGCTATGGCTAAGGGCAGACCCAAGTTCTACGGGAGACCAAAGGAGGTCCTTAGTCCATGTAAGATCGCCGGGGCTTTAGGATCTTGGGGTTGGAGCATGAAACTCCTCTTCAAAAGCGACTGCATAAGTCTCTCCTTAGGATCTAAAGAGGAACTCGCCACCTTCTACTACATCTACCTCAACGGTAGGGTCGAGAGGGTCGAGTACGTTTACGAACCATGAATCGGGGCGGGGGGACTTGAACCCCCGACCTCCGGCTCCCAAAGCCGACGCTCTGCCACCTGAGCTACGCCCCGTCAATAATTATTTTAGACATGCTCCTTGTGATAGGCGGTCCGACCGCGGTAGGGAAGTCCGATCTCGCCTGCCTCGTCGCAAAGAAGATAGGCGGGGAGATAATAAGCGCGGACTCGATGACAGTTTACAGGGGTATGGACGTAGGGACGGCGAAACCGCTCGAATGCATGAAGGAGGTAAAACACCACCTCATCGATGTCGTAGATCCGGGAGATTACTTCGACGCCAAGATATTCGAGGAGATGGCTTTGAGAGCTGTAAAGGAAATAGAGTCCAAAGGGAAGGTCCCCGTAGTTGTCGGCGGGACATACCTCTACATACAGGCACTTCTCTTCGGAATAGAGGGGACGCCGAAGCCCGACTGGAAGCTCAGGAAAAAGCTCTACGCCGTAGCAAAGGAAAAGGGGAGCCTGTACCTCTACAAGAAGCTAAAGGCTGTTGACCCAGCTTACGCGGAGAAGATACACCCGAACGACCTCAGGAGGATTGTAAGAGCCTTGGAAGTCTTCATAAACACGGGAAGACCCTTCTCCAGCTTCCACAGATGGGAAAAGCCGAGACTCCCATATAAGGGCTACTTCCTCATAAGGAGTTGGGAGAGCCTATCAAAAAGGATAGAGGACAGGCTAAGGTCCATGTTAGAGGAGGGTCTCCTCGATGAGTTGAGGAAACTTCTCAAAATGGGCTTTAAGAACTTCCTCACCTCACCTCAAGCTATAAACTACAAAGAGTTCGTGCCTTATCTCGAAGGTAAAATCTCCTTCGAAGAAGC
This sequence comes from Aquificaceae bacterium, assembly GCA_015490115.1. GTDB lineage: Bacteria > Aquificota > Aquificia > Aquificales > Aquificaceae > Hydrogenivirga. The sequence continues at coordinate 15,278 of WFYM01000071.1, read as the reverse complement.
CTTCAAGGAGGCTGTAAGAAACACGAAAGAGTATGCCAAGCGACAAATAAGGTGGTTCAGGAGGCAGGGCTGGAGGGAGGTCGACCTCGACAGGCTGAGCATGGAGGAGGCGGCAGACCTTATCGTCAGGACCTTCTCCTCTCCCTGAACCTCTTTATCCTTATCTCTACCCCCTCCTCACCCTTTACAACTCTCTTTACGGTTCTCACCTCGTAGATCAGGTTGTCGTTCTTTATCACTCCCCCCTTCTCGAGGACGTCCCAGAGGGACTTTAGCATGTTGTCTATGTCCCTCTTCCTGTTGTTGGGTAGTGTAAGAGTTATATCCACCGATACTTTTGTGTCTATCGGCTTCCCCTTATATTGCTGCTTTATCTCCCAGAGCGCCCTCACCTCCCAGTTCCTCACCCTCGGAGGCTTGAAGACCCTTCCTCCCCTCCTCCTTATGTAGCGGTTGGACTTGGGAACTGGTATGCGGGACAGCCTAAGAACGACCATCCCTCACTATCAAATATACGATAGCCCCGAATGTGAAGAACAAAGAGACGGTACTCATAATCATGGAGATGAGATGGTATTTCATAAACTCCGGAGAACCTGAAACTTTAAGGGAGTGAGCCTTCGGGAGGACGTAGAATTCAAGGGCGAGGAGAACTATGAGGTTCAAGGCGAGCAGGAAGTTCAAGAATCTGCTCATATTGGAAGTAATACCGATGAGGAGAGAGACACCCACGGCACCGAGACCTATACCGAAGTAAATGGGAAAGACCTTCTCCACAACAGCCCCAGCCTGAGACCTCTCGAGGACCTTAAAGAGGGTGGGGGCTACGACGAAGCTGAAGAAGGTCCCGAGACCGAAGTAGAAAGATAGCAGAAATATCATAACCCTGTTCAACTTACCCCCTCCTTCACCTTCCTCTTCTCAGCTATGAAGACGAGGAGCGTCAAAAACAGGAAGAGACCTATCAAAAAGAACCTCGTTACCCAAACGGTCCAGTGGGTCTCAGCTACTATCTTCGGTATGTACTCCTTAGCCCAAGTGACGAGGAGGGCTGTGAGGAAAAGGGGTGTCACGTATCTCATTATGTAGTAGTAGAACCTCGGTATCCTGATTATGCCACCCCTGTTTATCTCCTCCCAAGCCCTCTCACCGCCGAAGACCCAAAGGAAAAGGACCATCTCAAGCAGTCCGAAGAAGACGACACCTATGGTCCCAGCCCAGAAGTCCATCTCGTCGAGGGAACCGCTGAGGAATATAACGAGGTGGGCGCTGAAGAATACGATCCCGGCTGTCATCAGAACCGAGTGCTTTCTGGAGAGACCGAACTCGTCCTCAAAAAAGGCTATCAAAGGTTGCATGAGGGCTATGGAGGAGGTAAGACCTGCGAAGAAGAGGAGGAAGAACCAGAGGAACCCGAGGAAGTTGCCGGCGGGCATGTTGACGAATATGGCGGGAAGGCTTATGAAACCGAGGTCGAAGGCTCCCTCCTTAGCTATCGCGACCGCGTTCGCGACACCGAAGAAGGCGACAGCAGCCGGTATCGCGAGGGAACCGCCGAGGATAACTTCGGCTGTTTCGTTCAGGGTCGAAGCTGTAAGACCGCTCAAGGTGATGTCCTGATCCTTTCTGAGGTAGGAGGCGTATGTGATTATCGCCCCGAAGCCGAGGCTCAAGGTAAAGAATATCTGTCCGGAAGCTGCTATCCAGACTCCGGGATCGGTCAGCTTCGAGAAGTCGGGGGTCCAGAGGAAGTCGAGACCCTCCACAGCGCTCCCCCTCGGCGTCTCTAAGAGGAACACTCTCACGACGAGAATTATCGCAAGGAGAAATAGGGTCGGCATGGCTACCTTGGCGAAAGCTTCTATTCCTCTTGAGACACCCCTTATCAGTATCCCGACGTTTATAGCCATCGTGACGAGGAATATAACGTAGGCGTAGAGGGAGGGGACCAGAAACTCCTCCCCCGAACCCTTGTAGCTGAGCAGAAACTCTTCGAAAGGCTTCAAATAAGTCTCGGGGTCCTCCACCTCAGGCGGTGCTTCTGGGACGAGGTTAAGGAGAAACTTTATAGCGAAGCCGAGGGTCCAAGACTCTATGTATACGTAGTAGATGATCACAACGAGGGGTATCCAAAGACCGAAGACGCCTATTACCTTTGCGAACCTGTTCCTCCAGAGGAGGTAAAATATCGCGGGTGTTGTCCCGTGTCCCTGAGCGCCACCGTATCTTCCTATAGCCCACTCTATCCACATGAGGGGTATCCCTATTATCAGGAAGGCGATTATGTAAGGGATCATGAAGGCTCCCCCTCCGTTCTCAGCAGCCTGAACGGGGAACCTGAGGAAGTTACCGAGACCTATGGCGTTCCCCGCCATCGCGAGGATGAGACCTATCCTCGTAGCCCACCTCTCCCTCTCCATGGTCCAAATATTATACTTTTCAGACCTCAGCCCCCTCGAGGATCCTCCAACACCCGCAGGACCTCTCTTCGGGTAAGATCCTAACAAGCTCAGAAATGACTTCTTTTATCTCGTCTTCCCTCTTCTTCATCATATCGATCACCTCTTCGCTGGTCAGTTTCCTCCCCGATATACCGGCTGCCGGGTTCGCAACCACGCACAAAGAGGCGTAGCACATGGTAAGCTCCCTCGCGAGGACTACCTCCGGAACTCCCGTCATCCCAACGACGCTCGCCCCCAACCTCTCGAGCATCCTTATCTCCGCCGTTGTCTCGAACCTGGGACCTTCCGTGCAGGCGTAAACTCCCCCCTCCTTGTAGGGAAGACCTCTTCTGGACAGTATCTCGGAAAGGAGCTTCCTCATCTCGGGACAGTAAGGCTCAGTCATGTCCACGTGAACCACCTTACCCTTATTCAGAAGCTCAGCCACCTTGTCGTTCCCTTTGCCCTTCTTCGAAAACCTCCCCTCGTAAAAGGTGGACTCCCTTCCCTTCGTAAAGTCCAAAAAGCTGTCGGGTATGAAGAAGTCGCCTGAACTCAGCTTTTTGTCTATACCTCCGACCGCGGAAACTGCGAGGACCCTATCCACTCCCACCTCCCTCAAAGCCCAGAGGTTAGCCCTGTAGGGGACGAGGTGGGGAGGGAAGGAGTGGTCCCTCCCGTGCCTCGCTAAGAATGCTACCCTGACCTCACCGATCCTTCCGATCACCACCGGCGAGGAGGGCTTCCCGAAGGGGGTGTCTATATCGATCTCCTCCTCGACCTTCAGACCTTCGAAGCTGTAAAGTCCGCTCCCCCCTATTACCCCGAGCATAAGATAATTATATGTTTCTCCTGATACTCTTAGCCCTGCCCGCTTTCGGAGTTGACGGCTTCGAGGTGTATAAAAAATACTGCAGCTCCTGCCACACCCTCCACCCTCCTCCCCTAAAAGCTCCCCCTATGAGCATGGTCTCATACAGGGTGAAGCTCTTTTACCCTAAGGAGGAGGACTTCGTCAGGTTCGTAAAAGAGTACATAGTGAACCCCTCTCAGGAGAAGGGTGTCTGCATGCCCATGACTTACAGGGTCTTCGGTGTGATGCCACCCGTCGGAAGGGCTATGACGGAGGAGGAGAGGGAAGCGGTGGCGAGGTGGCTATACAGGAACTTCTAAGCCTCGACGAGTTCCTCTTCCCTTACCACCTCCTCCGGATGTGCTATCCTCCCCATCACCGCGCTCACAGCGACTACAGCCGGGTTCGCGAGGTAGGCTTCCGCCTTCGGGTGTCCCATCCTTCCGGGGAAGTTCCTGTTCGAGGTGGAGATGCACCTTTCACCTTCCGCGAGGACACCCATATGACCCCCGAGGCAAGGACCGCAGGTTGAAGTGGAGACTACGCACCCGGCTTCCATGAATACGTCTATGAGACCCTCTTTCATAGCTTGCATGTAAACCTTCTTTGAAGCTGGAATCACTATGCACCTCACGTACGGGTGGACTCTTTTCCCTTGCCTGAGGGCGGATCTGAAGACCTTAGCAGCTAACCTCAGATCCTCGAGCCTCCCGTTTGTGCAGGAGCCTATGAAGGCTTGGTCTATTGTGATGTGGGTGGACTCGCTGACTGGGTGGACGTTCGAGGGGAGATATGGCCAAGCGACGAGAGGCTCTATATCTTCCGCGTTCCACTCGTATACGGAGTGGTACTCCGCGTCCGGATCGGAGCTGTATACCTTCCACTCCCTCTTTGCCCTTTTTCTTACGTATTCTATCGTCTTCTCGTCCGGAGCTATTATACCGCTCTTTGCACCCGCTTCGACAGCCATGTTGGTTATGGTAAGTCTCTGGTCGATCGAGAGTTCCCTTATCGCCTCCCCTTCGAACTCCATAGCCCTGTAGAGGGCGCCGTCGACTCCTATCTGACCTATCGTGTATAGGATCAGATCCTTTGCCGTCACCCAAGGTTTCAGCTTCCCGTAGAATACGAACTTCATGGATTCGGGGACCCTGAGCCATATTTCACCTGTCGCCATAGCGTAAGCTACGTCCGTGGAGCCGACTCCCGTCGCGAAGGCTCCCAAAGCTCCGTAGGTGCAGGTGTGGGAGTCAGCACCTACAACGAGGTCCCCGGGGACTACTATGCCCTCCTCCGGGAGTATGGCATGCTCTATACCTTCTCCCTCCTCGAAGAACCACTTTATCCCGTGCTTCTTGGCGAACTCCCTAACGATCTTCGCCTGCTCCGCGGACTTTATGTCCTTAGCGGGGACGAAGTGGGAGAGAACTAAAGCTATCCTCTCGGGGTCGAAGACCCCGTCTATGTTATACTTTTCGAGGAGCTTCACGGCGAGGGGGGCTGTGACGTCGTTTGCCATGGCAAGGTCTATCCTTGCGGTTATGAGGTCCCCGGGACGGACCTCTTTTTTCCCAGCGTGGTCGGCGAGTATCTTCTCCGTTATCGTCATACCCATCTAAACCACCTCCTTCTTCTCCTCCTTTACCTCTCCCGACTCGAAGGTCTTCGCCTCCTCCTTCTTACATCCGGTCTTTACCTCAACACCGTAGAGCTTTAAGATCTCAACGAACTCCTCGCAGGTTATCGTCTCCTTCTCGAGGAGCTTGCTGACGACAGCCCTCAAAGGCTCCCTGTGGGTTTCTATTATGTTCTTGGCTGTCTGGTAAGCTTCTGAGAGTATCCTCTTCACCTCCTCGTCTATCTCCTTCATAAGCTCCTGACTCGTCTCGACGCTGTTTGTCATACCTCCGAGGAAGGGGTTCGAGACCTTCTTTATGGCTATGGGACCCACCTTTTCGCTCATCCCCCACATGGAGACCATCTTGTAGGCGAGTTCCGTAGCCCTCTGGAGGTCGTTCTCAGCACCTGTAGTTATCCCCTCCTTACCGTAGAATACCTCCTCCGCAGCCCTTCCCCCCATCATGACGAGTATCTTGGCAAAGAGGGTCTTTCTGTCGTATAGGTGCTTGTCGTCTATGGGTAGTTGCTGGGTAACTCCGAGAGCCATACCCCTCGGTATTATCGAGACCTTGTGGACGGGATCCGAACCCTCGGTCAAAAGAGCTACGAGGGCGTGACCAGCTTCGTGGTAAGCTATCTTCTCCTTCTCCTTGGGGGATATAGCCATTCCCTTCCTCTCGAGACCCATCGTTATCCTGTCTATAGCTTCCTCCACCTCCTCCATCGAGATCACCTCCTTCCCCTTCCTCGCTGCGAGGAGGGCTGCTTCGTTTAGGAGGTTCTCAAGGTCCGCACCTGTAAAGCCCGGGGTTGCCCTCGCTACGAGTTCGAGGTCTACGTCCTCAGCGAGCTTTTTGTTCCTCGCGTGGACTTTCAGAATTTCGTATCTCCCCTTCACATCCGGTCTCGGTATGAATATCTGCCTGTCGAACCTCCCCGGTCTCAGGAGGGCTGGGTCGAGTATGTCCGGTCTGTTCGTAGCTGCGATCACTATGATACCTTCCGAGGTGTCAAAACCGTCCATCTCGACGAGGAGTTGGTTCAGGGTCTGCTCCCTCTCGTCGTGACCTCCCCCAAGGTTCACGACACCCCTCGACCTTCCTACAGCGTCTATCTCGTCTATGAAGATTATGCAGGGAGCGTGCTTTTTAGCTGTCTCGAATAGGTCCCTCACCCTCGCAGCTCCTACACCCACGAACATCTCGACGAAGTCGGAACCTGAAACGGATATGAAGGGGACGTGAGCTTCTCCGGCTATAGCCTTTGCGAGGAGCGTCTTCCCGACTCCCGGCTCGCCGTAGAGGAGGACTCCCTTGGGAGGTCTACCTCCTAGCTTCTGGAACCTGACAGGGTCTTTTAGATACTCTATTATCTCCCTCACCTCCTCTTTGACCTCGTCTATTCCGGCGACGTCTTCGAAGGTGACCTTAGGCTTCTCCTCTATGTAGACTTTCGCCCTGCTCTTCCCGAAGGAGAAGGCTCTACCGGGACCGTTCGCACCTCCCCCACCGCTCATCTGCCTCATGAGGGCTATCCATATGCCTATGAAGAGGAGTATGGGGAGCCAAGAGATCAGGAAGTTTATGAGCCATCCCGAACCCGTGTCCCCGGCGCTCACCTCTACCCTTACACCCTTCTTTACCATCTCGTCCACTATGGCGGAGCCGGGGGGTATGGCTGTCTCTATCCTCTGACCCTCTTCCGTTACAGCTATCACTCTCCTCCCCTTTACCTCAGCGCTCTCTATCTTCCCCTCCTCGAGTAGTTGGACGAAGCTGCTGAAGGGGACTTTAGTAGCTACCTCGTGCCTCTGCTCGAATATGTTGAAGGCGACTATCGTCGCCCCGATTATGAGTATCCAGACGAAGAGGCTCTTGAACATCTGCACCTTCCGACCCCCGTAGAAATAGAAGATAGGTTTTCAGGAAAACTTTTTCAAGCAGAGGAGGGGACCCCTCCTCCTCGCAAAAAGCCCACCCCCTAAGTTCACCTCACCTCCCCTCCCGAGGAGCCTCCTCACCTGCTCCACCTTCGAGAGGTTCCTTATACCCGCCCACTCCCTTATCACCCTCCTCTGGAGGGCGACCGGCTTTTCCTCGAGGACGCGGACAAGAAGGCAGTTATCTCTTGTCCTCGCCTCCTTTAGGACCTCCTCTGTTGCGGACCTCAAAAAAGAGTCCTCCCCTTTCAGGATCTCCCTCATCCTCAGGAAGGCTTCCTCGACGTTGGTGTTCGCTTCTTTCAGGACGGGGATCACCTTATGCCTTATTTTGTTCCTTAGGAACCTGAGGTCGTAGTTGGTCCTGTCTTCTACCCACTTCAGTCCGGAAGCCCTCGCGTAAGCCTCTATCTCCTCCCTCTTTACGCGGTAGAGGGGTCTCACCACGTCCTTTTCCTTCGGCTCGAAGCCGAGGAGTCCCTCAACACCCGAACCCCTCACCATCCATATGAGCGTCGTCTCGACGAGGTCGGTGAGGTGGTGGGCTGTAGCTATGAGGTCGAAGCCCTCTTTGCTTTTCACTTTCCTCAAAAAGGAATACCTCATCTCCCTTCCCGCCTCTTCAAGGCTCTTTCCCTTCTCCTTCGCGTAAGACCTCACATCTCCCCTCCCCGTAAAAAGCTCGAGCTTTCTCTCCCTTGCAAACTCCCTGCAGAACTCCTCGTCCCTTTCCGCCTCCTCCCTCAGCATGTGGTTGAAGTGGGCAAGGGCTATCCTCTTCAACCCGAAGAAGTCCCTGAGTTCTAAGAGGACGTCGACAAGAACTACCGAGTCAACACCTCCCGAGAAGGCGACCAGAAGGGAGGAACCCTCAGGTATTATCCTCTCCTCCCTCTGGAGCCTCACCACCTTCCTTATTACTTTGCTCCTCTCCTTCATCTTCGATCTTCTTTTCCAGCCTTTCTTTGACCTCTTCGTAGTAAGGGTAAGCTATCCCCTCACTCCTGATGAACTCGACGAGCTTTAAGGCTTCCTCGATCTTCCCCTCCCTCTCGAGCAGGTATACGTAAACCTCGAAGGTGTTTATTTGCGGAAGGGTCCCACCGTTCCTTTCCTTTAGCTCCTCCTTGTATTCTGGGTATATCCTTATGTCCTCCTCGCAGTATCTCTTCATCCTCTCGAAGTCCCTGAGCTTTTGAGAGAGGAGCAGAAGGTCGTTGTATATGAGGTGGGCTTCGTAGGGGGTCCCTTCTTGCTTCAGGGCTTCGAGGTAGAGCCACTCAGCTGTCTCGTAGTCACCCTCGAGGAGGGCTGTCTGGGCTATGGTGGCGAGGAAGGTCCTCTTCGTATACAGGGGCTTTTCTATCTCTCCCTTGTCGAAGTGCTTAGCCTTGTAAGGGAAGTTAAGGTTCTTAATCACCTTTATCGAGTAATACTTCTTCACGAGCTTTTGCTGGCGTGCGTCCAAGGACTCGAACCAGTCCCAGAGATCGAGGGCTTTTAAGAGTCCCCCCTTTTCCCTGAATATCTGAAAGACCTTACCTGTCATGGGACAATTTTAACTTATTTACCATGAAGCTCTGGGATCTATACAGGGACAGGGACCACCGCATAGTCCCGACCCTCAGCAGGATAAAAGAAGCCACCGACTACGTGGGGAATCCGGAGAGGCATTTCCCTGCTGTCCTCGTGGGAGGGACCAACGGGAAGGGTTCCACCTCCGCCTTTTTGGAGAGGATACTGAGGGAACACGGCTTGAGGACGGGCTGGTTCGTCTCTCCCCACCTCCTCAGGGAGAACGAGAGGTGGAGGGTGAACGGGGAGCCGATAGGCGACGAGGACCTCAAGGCTTACGTGAAGGATCTCAGGGTTGTCTTCGAGAGGTTTTCCCTCACATACTTCGAAGCTGCAACCCTCATAGCCCTCCTCTACTTCAGGGACGTGAAGGTGGACGTAGCTGTTATGGAGGTGGGTATGGGGGGAAGGTGGGACGCTACTAAGGTCTCAAGACCGAAGCTCGTTGTCATAACGAACGCGGAGAGGGACCATACGAAGTGGCTCGGAAACAGCGTTGAGGAGATAGCTGAAGATAAGCTCCACCTCAGCTCCGGCGGGACCCCCTTGATCTTGGGAAGCTCGAAATACCCTTTATACACGAAAGCCCTCGAAATGGGCTTGGAACCGATCGCGGCCGGTCTCGACTTCACATACTCGGGGTCTGTCAAAGGCTGGGAGACCTTCCTCGAAGACTACAGCTTCGGGAGTCTCAGTATAAAAAGGGCAAAGCTCGGTCTTTGGGGGAAGTGGCAGGTGGACAACGCAGCCCTCGCTGTCACAGCCTCCTCTTTGCTGATTGAGATTGACACAAATAAAGTGATGGACTCCCTCGAAAGGACCAGATGGGAGGGGAGGATGGAGATCCTGAGGAGAAAGCCCCTCCTCATCGTAGACGGCTCCCACAACCCTTACGCGGTAGCCAAGGTAGTAAAGGAAGCTCTGAAGCACTTTGAGGTCAGCATTCTATTTTCGAGCTTGAGGGAGAAGGACTGGAGGCTCTCCCTGGAGCTGATAAGGAGGCACACGGACACGGTATACCTCACCGAACTCAGCTACCACAGGGCTGAACCCGTAAAGAACATGTGGAGGTATGCGGTCGAGATAGGCTTCAAAAAGGTGGAGATCCTAAGATCCCCCTCCGAGGTCTGGGAAATCGACGCGGACATCTTAGCTGTCGGTTCCCTCTACCTCGTCGGTGAGATTAAAGAAGCACGTGAGAACTCCGTTATATAAAATTGAAAGGTGTATGTGCTTTTCAAACAGCCCATCTTCGACAGGGAAGGGAACGTAGCCTTCTACGAGGTCACCTTAAAGGACATAAAAACCAAAAAGTTTCCGGAAGGACTCGACCCTTTGAGGGCTACTTCGATAACCATAAACATAGTCGCGGACCTCACACCCCAAAAGATAGGGAACGGAAGACCCGTCTTCATAAACGTCCCCTCCCTCTTTTTGGAGGCTACCATGTTCGAGCTTCTCCCTCCCGAACACGTGGGTATAGAGCTTGTGGAGAACAGGAGTATAACGAACGAGCTTTTAAAGGCTGTAAACGAACTCGTCGACAGGGGCTTTATCTTCTGCATAGACGACTTCGGCTTCGAGAAGGTGAACTACCTACCGCTCCTCAGCAGGTGCCACATGGTAAAGATAAACTGGAAGGAGATGGTCTACACGGAAGAGGAGCTGAGGGAAGTTATGAACGTCCTCAAGGAACTCGGAAAAGGTGTCATAGCGAAGCACATAGAGACGGAGGAGGACTACGACAGGGCAAAAAGGGCGGGGGTTGATTACTTTCAGGGACACTACCTCGCAAAGCCAATACCTTTGAGGGATGTGAGAAGCCTCTACTTCATGAAAAGCACCGTCATAAAGCTCTACGAAGCCTTAAAGAGAAGGGATCTCAGAAGGGTCGCCAACGTCATAGAGCAGGACGTGGGGGCGACTTACAGGCTCCTCAGGTTCGTAAAGTCCCTCTATAGGGAGAGGGCGCAGGACATAAACTCCGTAGAGGACGCGATATCTTTTCTTAGCCTGAACAACGTTGCCAACTTCACCTTAGCCCTCGCCATAACGGAACTCTTCGCGGGACACGAGGAGGAAGAGCTGATAAAGAGGTCCCTCCTCAGGGCGAGCCTATCTGAGGAGCTTGCGAAGATATACGTCCCCGGTATGGAGGACAAAGCTTACATAACAGGTCTCTTTTCCTTAATGGACGAGCTTATGGGAGAGCATCCCCAAGACATAGCGAGGGAGCTTGACCTCGGAGAGGACATAATAGAGGCTTACGAGACGAGATACAACGAACTCGGCTTAATACTTTCCCTCGTCGAACTCCTCGAGGAAGACCCGAAGAACGAGGAGCTTATAGAGAAGGTGGCGAAGGTCCTGAAGGTATCACCGGAGAAGGTAAAAGAAGCTATAGGGACAGCCTTCAAGATAACCGAGGAGATCACTCGGTAGCGTAGCTGTGGAGTCCCGGGAAGTAGAGGTTCACGGCGAAGAAGCATATGAGGACAGTCACAAAGCCGGCGACTACCATCCAAGCGACCCTTTTGCCCCTCCAACCCATAAGCTGTCTCGCGTGTAGGTAAGCACCGAAGAAGAGCCAGACTATGAGGGACCAAACCTCCTTGGGGTCCCAGCTCCAGTAGCCTCCCCAAGCTTCGTTAGCCCAAGCAGCTCCGAGTATTATGGAGGCTGTCCATATGGGAAAGACTACAGCTATCGACCTGTAAGTTACCTCGTCTAAGACCTCCTTCGAAGGGAGGAGCCTCCTCACCTTCTCGTGCTTTTCGAAGTATTCCCTGACAAGGTATGCGACAGCCCCCCCGAAGGCTACCGTAAAACCGGCGTAGCCCGTAAAGGCTGTGATCACGTGAAGATAGAGCCAGTAGCTCCTCAGGGCTGGCATGAGTGGTTGGAGTTCGTGGTTGGCTTTGAATACGGCAAAGGCTGAGGTGAAGAATATGACGGGAAGGACGAAGGCTCCTAAGAGTTTGAGACCGTATTTCCTCTCTATGAGGAGGTAAACAGCTCCCGCTATGAAGCTCCAAAAAGTAAGGGCTTCGAAGAGGTTGCTCCAAGGAGGGTGGAATATGCCGAGCTGGTAGCTCTCTATCGTCCTCCTTACCATGCCCGTGAGGTTGAGGAGAAGTCCGAGGGAGAGTATGCCGGTCGCCATAGAACCTATCAGCTTGTCCCTCAGTATGGCGTGGGCTATGTAAACGACCGAGCCGAGTCCGTAGGCGAGCATGGCTGATCTGTACCAAAAGACGTTCTCGAAGGGAAGGAGGGAAAGACCTCCGGAGACGAGAAGCCCTCCGAGGAGGAAGAGGACCCAAGCGGGTATCCAAACCCTCCTCTTCCCTACCGTGACCTCTTTCATGGCTCCTATAATTTATTCCTTCTTCTCAGGTTTAACATCGACCTTTATCTCCACCGACACCTCCCTGTGGACCCTTATGGTCACGGGAAAGACACCCACCTCCCTTATGGGGTGGGGGAAGATGACCATCTTCCTCTGGATCTCTATACCCTTTTCTTTCAGGGCTTCCACGACGTCGGTCGCTGTAACGGAACCGAAGAGCTTACCTCCTTGACCCGCCTGCTTGAAGATCTCAACTACCATGCCCTCGAGCTTTTTGGCGAGTTCTTCAGCTTTCCTTTTCTCCCTCTCGAGCTTTCTCCTCTTCTGGCGGAGGATCTCCTGTATGTGCCTTACGTTCCCTTCGGTAGCCGGGAGGGCGTAGCCCCTCGGGATCAGGTAGTTGTTGGCAAAGCCGTCCTTCACCTCAACTATGTCACCGAAGAAGCCGTAGCCCTCCAGATCCCTCGTCAGTATAACCTTCATAGCTTCCCCTCCTCACATGACCACGTAGGGAAGGAGAGCGAGCTGGCGCGCCCTCTTTATCTGAACCGCGAGCCTCCTTTGGTGCTTACTGCATAGGTTCGTCTGCCTCCTCGACTTTATACGCGCCCTCTCGGTCATGAACTGCCTCAGCTCTTCGTAGTTCTTGTAGTCAGGCTCCCTTCCCTGCTCGCAGAAGTAACAGCTCTTCTTCTTTGCGGGGTTTTTCACCGTCATCCTTCCACCTCCTCAAAAAGGTATCTCGTCCTCCTCTCCGAAGGCGGATCTCAAGTCTTCTTCTATCCTCTCCTTGGACTCGGGTATCTCCTCCTCCTCCACCTCCTCTATCTTCGGCTTCCTTATTATTCTCACAGCCTCCGCCACTATCCTCACCTTAGAATAGGTCCTCCCGTCCTGACCCGTCCACCTGTCTTGAGAGAGCCTCCCCTCCACCACAACCGTGTATCCCTTGGAGAGGCGGGTCGCAAGGTCCTCAGCCAAGTTCCCGTAAGCCCTTATGTCGAAGAAGTGGCTCTCCTCCTTCCACTCCTCACCAACCCTGAACCTCCTGTTCCAGACTATGCCGAACTCGGTAACGGGAGTCCCCGAGGGGAGATACCTTATAACCGGGTCTTTAGTTAGCCTCCCTATCAGGAGGACCTTATTTAGCACCCTTTATAACCTCCTTCTCCTTTATCTGGAAGTTGAGCCACCTTATCACGTCCTCGTTTATCTTGAGCTGGAAGTCGAGTTCGTTGGGGAGCTGAGGGTTCTCAGTCCTGAACTGGAGGAGGAAGTATCTCCCGTGGTTGTAGTTTCCTATCCTGTAGGCTAAGGTCTTCGTCCCCCAGTCTTGGAAGTGGAGTATCTCTCCCCCTTTAGACTCTATGAACTTCTTTATCTCCTCAGCCCTCTTCTTAGCCTCCTCGTCCGTGAGGGTGGGCTTGAGGACAAAGACGGTCTCGTAGAACCTCACCGTCTTGTAGTGCCTGTGTCTCGGCATACTCTCACCTCCGAAGTGAAAAATTCTACCACAGGATCAGAACTTAAACTCACCCCCGACCAGCTTTCCGTAGAAACCTTCCGGGAGGAAGGCGTATCTGTGCATCTCTTCGGAGTAAATCTTCGTGCTTACCTTCACCTCCCTTGCTGGCTGGCGGACCGGGTATTTTTTGGAGGCTATGGAGTAGGTCCACCAGTAGCCCGCGTATATGGGAACTACCGAGGTGAAGAGGTCAACTATGGGAAAGATCTTCTTGAGGCTCTTTTGGATCTTAACGACCATGTCGAGGTGGTAGTGGATCGACTCAGTCTGGGCTGTGAATATGCCGTCCTCCTTCAAGGCTCTGTGGACGAACCTGAAGAACTCCTCGGTAGTGAGGGCGTGGGCGAAACCGACCGGGTCCGTCGAGTCCACTATTATGACGTCGAACTCGGACTCGCAGTCCTGAACGTATTTGTAGCCGTCCTCGTTTATGACTATCGCCCTCGGGTCCTCGAAGGACTTGGAAAGCTCAGGGAAGAACCTCTTGGAGACCTCTATAACCTCTTTGTCTATATCGACGAGAACTGCCCTCTTTACGCACTCGTGCTTTAGGACTTCTCTCAGTGTTCCTCCGTCTCCACCTCCTATGATGAGGACCGTCTCCGGGTTCGGGTGGGCGTGCATGGGGACGTGGGCTATGAACTCGTGATACATGAACTCGTACTTTTCGTCTATCTGGACGACCCCGTCGAGGATGAGGAGCTTTCCGAACTCGGGAGTCTCAAGGACCACTATCTCCTGATACTCGCTCTTTCCCTCGTAGAGGACCTTAGAGACCGTGTAGCAGTGCCTCACCGGTGCGTAAGGGTCCCTCTCCATGAAGAAGACGTCCCTCATCGCTCAAGAACATTATACAGCCTGAGGATCTCCTCCTGCGTGAGCTTGTGAGGTCTCGTCGAAGGTTCTATCCCCGCGGACTTCAAGCTCTCCTCCGGAAATATATTCTTCAGCTTCCGCTTTTTCGACGAGAAGAGTCTCGTGAGGAATCCCTTAAACCTTAGCGTGTCGATTTCCGGAAGCTTCCCTCTTCTCCTTAGCCTCACAACTCCGGAGACCACCTTAGGTCTCGGGAAGAAGAACCTCGGCGGTATGCTCATCAGATACTCTGTCTCGTAGAAGGTGTTTAAAAAGACGGTGAGCCAGCCCATTTCGGACTTTCCGGCGAGCTTCAGACCCACCTCCTTCTGAACCGTAAAGACGGCGAGGGGAACGCAGGACCTGAAGAGAACTACCCTCTCTATAACGAGGGAGGCTATGTTGTAGGGCAGGTTCCCGGTAACCTTTACCTCACAGCCGAAGGAGCAAAGGTCAAAGGTCGTCGCGTCCTCCCGAAGGACCTCGAGCTTAGGGTCGTCTATCTCTTTGAGCTTCTTTACCATAGCTGGGTCTATCTCGAGGACGTAAATCTTCTTTGGGTTCCTCCCGAGGAGGACCCTCGTCAGGTTTCCGGTCCCTCCTCCTATCTCCACGAGAGTGTCCTTTTCGGAAACTTCGAGGAAGTCCGCTATCTTCTCAAGAACTCCCCTCGAGAGGAGAAGGTGCTGTCCTAAGTCTTTTTTCAGCCTCACCCTTTAAAAGATACTTGCCTTCCAGCAAACTGGAAGGTTTAAGTTAAAGGACATGAGGAGGAAGCTGATAAGCTTTCTCGCCCTCTTCACATCAACGGGGACGCTCCTTTGCTGCGCTCTTCCCGCAATTGTCGCTGCCGTTGCAGGAGGCTCTGCTGTCGCCTCTCTCGTCTCCACCTTCCCTTGGCTCGTCCCCCTCTCGAGGAACAAGGAGTGGGTCTTTTTGACCGCGGGAGCATTCATAATCCTCTCCGCCTACCTCACCTACAGACCGAGGAGTAAGGTCGCCTGCACCATAGGGGGTGAAGGGTGCGAGGTGGCTGGCAGGTTCTCTAAGGTAACCCTTTGGGTCTCGGTCGTCATATACGCTTTTGGCTTCTTCTTCGCTTACCTCGCCGTTCCCCTGAT
>WFYM01000070.1 GCA_015490115.1 Aquificaceae bacterium | reverse complement strand
GCTTCCAAGTTGGGTGGGGGGACCGACCTTGGTAAAGCTATAGCCGTTGGTCTCGAGAGCCTCGAGGTCTTCACCAAGAAGAGGAAAAGCAGGGGCATAGTGATCCTATTCACCGACGGGGAGCCGACGAGGGGCATAAGGGGTGAGGAGCTGAAGGCTTTCATAACTCAGATGAAGCAGAAGTTCCCCATAGTGGGAATAGGGGTCGGTCCGGCGACGAGAACGGTGAAGGAATATTTCGAGAGGACGGGCATAAGCGTGGACGACATTTCCAAGCTTCCCTCCGCCTTCTCCTTTGTGATCGAGAACCAGCTGAGGAGACTCCTCTCGGTGAGCTGAGTATAATACTCCTCATGAGAAAGCTTCTGAGGAGACTTTGGCAGTTCCTCTCCTTCGTCTTCGTCCTATACGGCTTTTATCTGTTCTTTCTCTTCGTCTGGGACACCATGATCAGGGTGAACGAAAAAATGGCAGTTCCTGTGGCTACCTTAATGACGCTTATACTCGCCCTCGTCAGCGCCCTGTTCTGGCTCAGGAAACATATAAAGGTGATAAAGCCTTTCATAAGAACGAATACTTAAGAGCTTTCGCTCTCTTCGAGGACCGCGGATAGGTTCTTCACAGGGAAGACCCTCGAGACACCTCCCCTCGCCGAGACCCCTATTAGCCTGTCAGCGAAGGAAGCCAAGACCTCCCTTAAGGTGACTACTATGAACTGGGCTTCCTTTGACTTTTCCCTTATCAGCTCACCCACCTTTCTGGCGTTCACCTCATCGAGGTGGGCGTCTACCTCGTCGAAGTAGTAAAAGGGGGAAGGCTTGTATTCTTGTATGGCGAATATGAGGGAGAGGGCTGCGAGGGTCTTCTCACCTCCGGACATAGCTTCGAGGTATTGGACGTCCTTCCCCCTCGGCTTCACAAGAAGGTTTATCCCGCCGCTGAACGGGTCAACCTCGTTCTCGAGGAACATCTCAGCCCTCCCTCCCGGAGAGAGGAAGGAGAATATCCTCCTCAGGTTCCTGTTTATGCTCTTGAAGGCACTCATGAAAGCTTTTAGCTTCTTCGTCTCTATCTCCTCTATCATGTCCTTTATAGCCCTCCTCTCCTCTTGGAGCTTTTTATACCTTTCCTCGTATTCCTTATACCTTTCCAGCTCCACTTTGTAGTCCTCCTCCGCCCTCATGTTGACGCTTCCGAGTCCCGCGAGTTCCCTCTCGAGCTTGTAGAGTCTTTCTTTTAGCTTGGAGACAGACTCTTTTACTTCCGGAAGTTCTCCCTCGAAGCCTATCTCCTCGAGCCTCTGCCTGAGGTCGGAGAGCTTCTGCTGGACCCTTCCGAGGACCGAGCTGACGTCCCTCTCCCTCGACATGAGATCCTCTTCTTCCATCCTCAGCCTTCCGAGTTCCGCCCTTAAGCTCCTTACCTCCTCCTCCACCTTGTCCCTTTCCGTGTATATCTGGTAAACTTCCGCTTCTACACTTTTTACAGCTTCTTCGAGCTTTCTCCTTTCTTCTTCGAGCTTCTTTATTTCTTCCTCTACGGAGAGGAGTTCCGCTTTTAGGTCCTCCAACTTCGCGGACCTTCTCGATATCTCAGCTTCGAGGTTTTTGAGGTCGTTCTCCCTCTCCTTCAGCTGGAGCCTGATCGAGCTTGCCTCCTCCTTCCTCTCCTCCGCCCGCCTCTTTATTTTTTCGTATTCCCTCCTCTTTTCCTCTATCCCCGAGCTTTTGTAGTAGTTCACTATGTCCTGCTTTTTGAGCTGCAGGTTCTTGAGCTTTTCCTCGGAATACTCTATTTCTTCCTTTAGCTCCTCTATCTTCTTTTCGAGCTTTTCCTTTTCCTCTAAAAGGAAGCTCTCGTATTCCTCCGCTTTTTTAATCTTTTCTTCGATCTCCCCGATCTTCCTTTTGCCTTCTCTTGCCAGCTCCTCAACTTCGGACATCTTCTTCTCGACAACTTTCAAAAGCCCCTCCTTCTCAGCTATCTCGCTCCTCACAGCCCTCATCCTTATGAGCAGGTCCTCCTCCTTCTCCTTCAGGTCCTTCTCTTCAATTTCCAGCTTCCTCCTCTCCTCCTCGTAAAATTTCCTTCCCAAGTCCCCTCGGGACCCTTGGCTCCCCCCCGTTATCACACCGCTCTTTTCGAAGAGTTCCCCCTCCAAGGTCACTATTCTGTAAGCTCCTGTGCCGAGCCTTTTTGCCGTCTCGAAAGAGTCGACTATGAGGGTGTCCCCGAGGGCGAACCTGACAGCCTTTTCGAACTTGGGATCGTATTCGACGAGGTTTATGGCGAAGTCAACGACACCTTTGATGCGGGGAAGGGGCGGAAGCTTGTTCTCCACCCTAATCCTGCTGAGGGGTATGAAGCTCATCCTCCCCAAATTGTTCTCTTTGAGGTAGTCTATGCACCTCTTCGCTGTGTCCTCGTCCTCGACGACGACGAATCTCAGCCTCCCGCCCCCCGCTACCTCGACAGCCCTTATGTGTTCCGGGTCTTTGACAGTTATGAGATCACCGACTGTCCCGTAGACACCCTCCATTCCCCTGAAGATATTTTCAGCAGGTTCCATGTCCGCGAGCTTGCTCTCCACGTAACCCTTCGCCTTTAATACCTCCTCTATCCTGTCCCTCACCTCCCTTATTTCAGCCTCTATCCTCTTTAGCTCCTCCTTCTCCTTCCTGAGCAGATCCTGCTCGACAGCCTTTATCCTTCTTAGCTTTTCGAGTTCCTCGGAGGAGCCTTTTATCTTCTCTTTTAGGCTCTCCAGCTCCTCCTTCAGCCTATCCACTTCCTTTTTTGAGCTTTCGACCTTCGCCTCTATCTCACCTATCCTGAGCCTCGCCTTTTGCTCCTCCTCTTTTAGCCTGTCTATGTGTTCCTTCAGCTGTCTTTCTTTCTCCTCGGTCCTTTGGGCTTCCTCTATGGAGACCTT
This sequence comes from Aquificaceae bacterium, assembly GCA_015490115.1. Lineage (GTDB taxonomy): Bacteria > Aquificota > Aquificia > Aquificales > Aquificaceae > Hydrogenivirga. Next base: position 6,522 of record WFYM01000070.1, on the reverse strand, counting down.
CAGCTTCTCGTCGAGGGCTTTCAGCTCCTCATACCTTTCCCTCTCGATCCTTAAAAGCTCCTCAAGGTCCCTCTCTTTTGCTTCGAGGTCAGCTCTCAGGGCTTCTGTTTCCGTTTTTAGGTTCCCGAGGTCCCTCCCCATATACTCTACAGCTCTTTCCTCCTTTGAGATCTCCGAGATTATCTCCTCCTTTCTTTTCAGCCTCCTTTCGATCTCCTTTTTCATGTGTTCTATGTCCGAGGATATCTTTCCGATCTTCTCCTTGAAGGGGAGCAGCTTGTCGCTGAGATCTTTTAGCTTCGCCTCTTTCTCCTTCAGGAGACCTTCCTTTTCGGAAATCTTTTCCTTTACCTTTGATATATTCTTTTGAACCTCCCTCAAGTCCTCGAGAGCTTTTTCCTCTTCGGAGGTCAATTTTTTAATCTCTTTGGAGAGTATCGCAACCTCCGTTTTCTTCTTCTCTTCTTCGAGTTTTTTGTATCTTTCGAGCCTCTCCTTTTCTTCTTTCAGGCGGTCGAGCTGGACCTTCATCTCGTCGAGGAGTATCTTCAGCTCCCTTATCTTTATGTCCACTTCGGCGAGGTCCTTTATAGCCTTTTCCTTTTTAGCTTCGTATTCGCTGATTCCCGCCACGTCCTCTATCACCTTCCTCCTCTCTACGGGCGTCATCTTCAGGAACTTTATGATGTCACCCTGAAGGACCACGTTGTAGCCGTTCTCGTATATGCCTGCCTTCGAGAGGAAGTCCTTGAGGTCCTTCTCCCTTACGGTGACACCGTTCACTTTGAAGGTGCTTCTCCCGTCTCTGGTTACCTTCCTCGATACGACAACCTTCTCCTCATCGATGGGAAAGGCTCCCTCGTTTTTGAAGTGGACCTCAACGTAGGCGTGTTCAGCCCTCTCACCGTCCTTTGAAAATATGAGGTAGGAGAGGTTCTTAGCCCTTAGGGTCTTCGTCGTGGCTATGCAGAGGGCAAAAGATATGGCGTCCCCTATGTTGGACTTCCCGGCACCGTTCGGACCTACAATCGATATGAAACCTTTGCCGAGGGGTATCTCCTTCCTCTCTTTTCCGTAAGACTTGAAACCTTCAACTACCACCTTCTCTATGTATGCTCTCATCTTTTGCCCTTTAAAAGTTCGGGGAGTTTGAGGAGGAGGGCGTATATCCTCTTCCACTTGGACCACTCGACGGCGGGCAGGTTAGCCCCGTATACCTTGCCGGAAGGAAGGTCTTTTGTGACCCCCGACTTTGCGGTAACTGTCACCTTGTCCCCTATGCTCACGTGGTCGGCGACTCCCACCTGACCTGCGAGGACCACCTCCTTCCCCGTCCTCACGCTACCCGAAAGCCCCACCTGAGCCACTATTATATTCCTCTCCCCTATTACACAATTATGGGCTATCATGACCAAGTTATCAACCTTAGTTTCCTTGCCCACGACGGTCCTGTCTATGAGCGCCCTGTCGACGGTAGTGTTCGCCCCGATCTCGACTTCGTCCTCTATGACAACGCCCCCTATGTGGTTCAGCTTCTTTATGCCCTCCTTACCTATATGGTAGCCGAAGCCGTCCGCACCTATCACAGCCCCGCTGTGGATCCTTACGTTCCTCCCTATCACCGTGTTAGGGTAGACGGTGACGTGGGGGAAGAGGACCGTCCCCTCGCCGACTACCGTGTTGTCCCCCACGTATGTGAAGGGGTAAACCTTGACGTTGTCTCCGAGCTTTACGTTGTTCCCTATGAAGGCGAAAGGTCCGACGTATACGTTCCTCCCCATCTCCACGTTGAGACCTATGTGAGCCTTCTCCGAAACACCCGTCGGGTGGACCTCAGGGTAGACCTTTTCGAGGAAGAGGGCAAGGGCGAGCCTCACGTCTTCGACGAGGACGAGGTTGGGAAAGTCCACCCTTTCCCGAACAACGAGGGCTGAAGGTCCACCACTCTTTGCGAGTTCCACATCCTTCTTCGACTGGCAAAAGACTACCGTCCCCTCCTTCGGATTCTGGGGTGTGGAGACCCCCTCCACCTCCGCTTCAGGGTCTCCCACCACCTTCCCTCTTACTATCTCCGCAACCTCGCGGAGCTTCATCTCGGCTCGTCGATCATCCTTATGATCTCCGTAGTCACGTCTATGCTCGCATCCCTGTATATGAAGACGCTGCAGTCTATAATTCCCGCAAAGCCCTTTTCCCTCGCTATCTTCTCCGCAGCCTCCTTTACCCTGTTGTATACCATGTTCTCGAGCCTCTCCTTCATCTCGGTAAGCTCCCTCTGAGCTTTTTCCTGAAGCTCCCTCCACTCAGCCTCTATCTTTTGGTATTCCTTTATCTTCTTCTCCCTCGCCTGCTGGGAGATAGCCTTGCTCTCTATCTGTTTTTTAAGCTCCGCCAGCTTCCTCTCCTTCTCGGAGAGCTTCCCCTGATACTCCGCGAGCTTGCTCCTCAGCTCCCCCTGAGCCGAAGCGACGAGCTTTGACTCTTGAAGTATCCTGTTCGTGTCTACGCAGGCGAACTTAACCTCCCCCGCCGAAAACCCGAAGATTAAAAGCAGAGACAGGATCACCACCACCATAGCTACCTCCTGCCTAAGATCTTAACCGACTAACCAGCTCGAAGGAAGAAGAAAACTATCCAACCGCTCACAGCAACGTAGATCCAAACGAGAGCCGTTACGGGAGCTACCTTCCTGTGCTTGGAGTATCTTCCGGTGAGACCCAAAAACACAGTTACCACAGCGAGGGGAAGGTTCAAAGTGGCGAGGACCGAGTGGGAGAGGAGAAAGAAAAGGTAAACCTCCCTGTATGGACCATGATAGTATTTGGGCGGGTATAGGAAGTATTTGAGACCGTAAAATACCAAAAAGAGGAGGGCAAGGAAAGAGGCGGATATCATAGCCTTTTTGTGAAGCTCCTTCCTTCCCGTCTTTATGAAGACGAGTCCGAGGACTACGAGGAGACCGCTCAAAGCTACGGTCGTCAAGCTAAGGAGCGTGAGGACCTCGTATCCCATCCTTACTTCGTCAGCTGGGCTATTACGAAGGTCATGAGATAGGTAACGAGGGCGAAGGCGCTAAGTATGAGTGCTATCATGATGTTCACCCTCCTCCTTTGTTCTTCCCTCTTCCTCATACCTCACCCCCTTCCTTGTGAGTATCGAGTATAGCACGAAGAGGACGAAGGTAGCTCCTCCGATAACAGAAAGGACGGAACCGACACCCATGAGACCCATGAAGGTGAGGGTAACAGGATCGGTTATGTATTCGGTCCCGAAGACCTTCCTCGGAGTTCCTTTAAGACCAGCCACGAAGAGACCGAGGACGAAGAGCAGCATGCCGAGCCAGTAGAGGAAGGGCTGGAGCTTTATAAACTTCGGGAGTTCTTTTGCGTAGCCCATCTCCTGAAGGAACCTGTAGGTGAGACCCATGACAGCTATTAAAATGCTCGCGATCACAGCGTGGTAGTGGGCGGGGACCCTGAGGTCCGAACCCGCTATCAGGTAACCCATCGAAGCTCCGAGGAGGTAAAAGATCAGGCTAAGACCGAGGACCTTTCCCCAGAAGCTGTATCTGAAGGCTACTTTAAAGAGCAGGTATACAGCCACCGCCAAAGTCGGGACACCTATACCGACCGCGTAGCCTAAAGTTGTGAGCCTCCTCACCTCAGGAGAGAGGGGGTCCGAGCCGGAGATCTGGACTACCAAAAAGAGGAGGGGAAAGGGTATAAGAAGAAGGCTGAGGTGAGCGATCCCATTCGGGACCTTGAAGCCCGAAAAGTCCGAAAGTAAAAACCAAGAAGCTATTAAGAGGCTCGCGTTTACGAACTGGTGGATATGTCCGGGGATCCAGTAGAGCCTCTCGAAGTAAAGGAGGGGTTCTCCCGAAGCTCGGGTTATCGAGAGGACCGCAGATATAAGGAGAGCCAGCGAGAGGACTACGGAAACTGAAAGGACCGACCTCACACCGCCCGAGAGTATGTGGGAGAGGGCTTCCCTCAAAAAGCTTAAGGTAACAAAGGCGTAGCCCATTCCGAAGAGGAGAAGACCCAAGAAAAAAAGAGGGTGGACTATCGTCGGGACGTAGTTGTTAAAGAGGGCTTTACCGAGACCGAGGAGTGAGGTAAGCGAGATAGAAAGAAAACCGATCCCGCAAAGGAACAGGGGAAGCGGTCCGCCCTCCACCTTGAAGGCTCTGTGCCACAAAAAAAATAAGAAGGATAGGAGTCCTACGAGGAGCGTCGAGTCGACGTGACCCACGAGCCAGTGGTAGAAGATACCGGAAGGAAGGTATGAGGAGACGAAGGGCGTCCTCGCGAGGGCGACCGCGAGGGCAAAAAAACCCCCTACACCTAAGGAGACCGCAAAGAAGAGGAACCAGCCCCTCATACTCCCTTCACGAGGTCCGCTATCATCACGGAGAAGAGGACAGCTATGTAAAGTATCGAGAATACAAAGAGCCTCGTCCCCTCCTCTCCCTTAGAAAAGAGGAACCTCAAGGTAAGGAGGAGGTAAAGGAGGCTCATCAAAGAAGCAACGAGCAGGTAAAGTTTTCCCGTCATGCCTATGGCGTAAGGAACTAAGCTGAGGGGAAGCAGGGACACCGTGTAGAGGAGGGTCTTTACCTTCGTCACCTTAACCCCCCTCGATACGGGGAGAGTCGGTATCCCGGCTCTCCTGTAGTCCTCCCTGTATTTGAGGGCGAGGACCCAAAAGTGGGGAGGTTGCCACATGAACATTATGAGGAACAAAGTTAAGGCTTTGATGTCGAACTCCCCGGCACCCGCAACGTATCCTATGACAGGAGGCAAAGCACCCGAAATACCCCCTATCTCGGTAGCTATCGGGGTTCTCCTCTTTAAGAGGACCGTGTAGACGACTATGTATGAGAAGGAGGCGAGAGCTGTCAGGAAGGTGGCGAGGGGGTTCACGAAGAGGAGCATTATCACAAGCGAGCCAAGAAGAAGAAAGGTTCCGAAAAGGGTGGCACCTAACGGACTCACCGAACCCCTCGGGAGGGGTCTCGAGGCTGTCCTCTCCATGAGGCTGTCCACGTCCCTGTCGAGGACCATGTTAAGGACAGCGGAGCCTGCCGCTGCGAGACCCGTCCCGAGGAGGGTCCAAAAGGCGAGGTAGGGATCGAGGAAGCCACCAGAGCCTATGTAAAGCCCCCCGGCTGTCGTTATGAGGACGAGGGTCACTATGCCCGGCTTCGTGAGGGCGAGGTAGTCCTTCAAAAGACCCGTGTAGTATATCGTCCTCTCCACCATAGGCTAATACCCCTGCTCATATAGTTTTTTACCCCTCAGGACCTCAGGTGCAACTATGTAAGAAGCCCACCAAACCAAAAGGAAGCCGAGGGCTATGTGAAGGAAGAGAACGGGAAGGAACATCTTGGTGAGGACCGTCCCGGCTCCCGCGAAGACCTGAGCCGTTACAAGACCGAGCGTTATATAGCTCTCCTTTGAGGGTTCCTTCAGGACAGCGTAGAGGCAAAGGATGAGAAGTCCCATGGCTACCGTTATGTGCAGGAAGAAAGCGAACTCGTTAAAATCCTTAGCTTTTACGTATCTCACGAGTATGCCTACCAGAACTTGAAACATGGTGATCAGGTAGAGGGCTTCGGGGAAAGGGAATTTAGATTTCCTACCGCCCTTTAAGGATTCGAGGACGAAAACGAGTCCGGAAAGAATAATTACCGAAAGTATAAGGTGGGAGGAGGTGTATACGTAGTGGAGGAACTCCTCCAGAAGGGGTGCCTCCGTAACGACTACCCTCATACCGAGGAGGACTTCAAGCAGGAGGAGAAAAAGTATAACCACCATACCCCTCCTCGGGAAACCCCTGTAGCCCCTCCAGACCGAGACCAAAGAGGCTAATAAGAGAAGACCCGTCACACCTCCGAGGAGCCTGTGGGTCTGCTCTATCCAAGGCTGGAGCTTCGTCTCGACGACCGCGGGTGCGGGGGGCGTCGGGAACTCCTCCTTTATCTGAAAGGGGAGGATCTGTCCGTGGCAGAGGGGCCAGTCGGGACACCCGAGACCAGAACCAGTGGAGGTCACTATACCCCCGAAGACCATAAGGATGTAGGTAAAGATTACGGTAAGGAGTAGCAGGGTCTTTGCCATTTCAGTCCCCTTTCTGGCCTGGCTTCGGAAATATAGGCTCGTTCCTAATGTTTTTCAGCTTCTTTATGAAGTGTTCCCTGTTTTCTGGATGCTTTACATACTGGTAAACGGTGAAGGTAAAGGAAAGAACCGCCACCCCGAAGACGAGGAGTCCCGTTATGATCTTTCCCCAGTCCCTCTTTTTCTCCTCCATTTAGAAAGATTATAACCTAAAAATAAAAACCGCATCCCGAGTATAAGTGCGGGGAAGGAATTTTGCAGGCAGAGTGGACTTATAAAAGTTTCTTAAGGTCCCTTTCGATCTCCTTATACTCCCCGAGCCTCACCTTAACGACCCTCCCCTCCCTGTCTATGAGGAAGGAGGTGGGAAGACCTTGAACTTGATAGAGGCGCATCACCT
>WFYM01000069.1 GCA_015490115.1 Aquificaceae bacterium | reverse complement strand
CCCAAGGGGGCATGCAGTAGAAGCACCTGAAGTTGCACCTGTCCGTGACCGAGACCCTAAGATCCGTGAGAGGTCTTCCGAGCTTGTCCCTTAAGCTCCGAGGACCCACCTGCCGTTCCCTGAGCTTAACACCTCCTTCTTCCATATGGGGACCCTCCTCTTCGTCTCGTCTACCGCGAACCTGCAGGCACCGAAGGTCTCCTCCCTGTGACCGCCGAAGACGACTACCAAAAAGGAGGGTTCACCGACAGGGACTTCTCCGAGCCTGTGGTGTATGAAGACCTCAGCGACCCGGAACTTTTCGATCGTCTCCTCCCTTATCCTCGCCATCTCCTTAAGAGCCATCTCGGGGTAAGCTTCGTAGTGGATCTCCTTGACGTCCCCGTCTTCGGGTCCGCTCCTCGGGACTCCTGTGAAGGTGACGACCGCTCCGCACTCCTTCGGCGGTCTGAAGGAGGAGATTATCCTCTCGAGACCGAACCACTCGTGACCTAAATAGACCTTCGGAACGGAATATGTGACATCCATGTCATATATTTTAGGTCCCACTACCCTCTTTCGACAACTCGATATAATTTCAAAACAAAAGAGGAGGGGAGAACTTGGAAGGAACGGGTGTAGAGACAAGGGTAGCTGACATCAGGTTGTTGGACATAATACAGAGGGCTGTTCAGCTCGACGCGAGCGACATACACCTCGCTTCGGGTGCAAAGCCCGCTGTCAGGGTGGACGGGAAGATAACCTTCCTCGAGGAGTTCCCCGTCCTCACACCGGAGATGACCCAGAGGCTCGCCTATTCGGTAATGTCCGAGAGGCACAGGAAGACCCTCGAAGAGAGGGGTCAGGTGGACTTTTCTTTCGGAGTCAAAGACCTCGGCAGGTTCAGGGCGAACGTCTTTTACCAGAGGGGTTCTGTAGCCGCAGCCTTCAGGAGGCTACCCTTCAGGATAAGGGAGGTGAGGGAACTCGGTTTGAGCGAGAAGGTCCTCGAACTCTGCCACAAGAAGATGGGTCTCGTGCTTGTTACGGGACCGACCGGTTCCGGAAAGTCCACAACCCTCGCTGCGATGATAGACTACATAAACAGGAACTTCCCCTACCACATAATAACGATAGAGGACCCGATAGAATACATTTTCCATCACAAGAAGAGCATAGTGAACCAGAGGGAGATAGATCAGGACGTCTTCTCCTTCGCGGACGCCTTAAGGGCAGCCCTCAGAGAAGACCCTGACGTCATACTCGTCGGCGAGATGAGGGACAGGGAGACTATAGAGACAGCTCTAAGAGCTGCTGAGACGGGACACCTCGTCTTCGGGACCCTCCACACCAACACAGCCATATCCACGATAACGAGGATAGTGGACATATTCCCAGCGGAACAACAGGACCAGATAAGGGTCCAGCTCTCCTTCTCCCTTCAGGGTGTGATCTCCCAAAGGTTGCTTCCCAAAGTGGGAGGAGGAAGAGTTTTAGCTTACGAGCTTCTGATCCCCAACGCGGGTATAAGGAACCTCATAAGGGAGAACAAGCTCCAGCAGATATACTCCCTCATGCAGAGCGGACAGCTCGAGAGCGGTATGCAAACTATGAACCAGAGCCTCTACAAGCTCTACAAGTCCGGTCTCATAACCCTCGAGGAGGCTCTGAGGGCTTCTCCGGACGTAAAAGAACTTGAGAGGATGCTCGGCATAAAGAGGGTTTGAGCTATGCCAAGATATAAGGTGAGGGCTTACACGGAGGGGGGAGAACTCGTAGAGGACATAATGGAAGCTCCGAGCATAAACGACCTCATAGAACGCGTGAGGGAGAAAGGATACCACTTCTTAAACGCTGAGGAGATAGGGGAGGCGAAGGCGGAAAAGGTAGTAAAGGAAGTTCCGAAGAGGAGGTTCGCCCTCTTCCAGAGGGTCGGTGACAGGGACATATCCCTCTTCTGCAGACAGCTCGGGGCTATGGTGAACGCGGGTGTGGGTATAATAGACGCCCTCGAGATAGTCGCGGACCAGATGCCTAACAAAAAGCTCGCCCAAGCTACAACCGAAGTTGCAAAGAACGTGAGCGAAGGCATGTCCCTCTCGGACGCCATGTCCAAGAGGCAGGACGTCTTCCCAGAGCTTGTTATAAACCTCGTCGCGGTCGGCGAGGAAACGGGAGAGCTTGACACAGCCCTCATGAGAGCCTCCGAATACTACGAGAAGATAGCTATGATAAAGGGCAAGATAAAGAGCGCCTCCTTTTACCCCGCCTTCGTCCTCGTGGTCGCAACCGTAATAGTAACGGGCATACTCTACTTCTTAGTCCCCACCTTCGCGGAGATATACGAGGGCTTCGGAGCTTCTTTGCCCCTCCCCACTCAGGTCCTGATCAACCTTTCGAACGCTTTGAGGGAGAACATAGTTTACTTCGTCCTTTTTGTCGTCGGTGTTTCGGTCGCCTTCAGATACGCTTATGTGAAGAGCTACTCCTTCAGAAAGGGTGTTCACAGGTTCCTCCTGAGGCTTCCCAAGTTCGGAGACCTTATCCTGAAGAGCGCGATGGCTAAGTTCGGAAGGACGATGGCTACCCTCTTTGCGAGCGGTGTATCGATAGAGAGGGCTTTGGAGGTGGCGGGCAAGGTAACCGGGAACCTCGTGATAAAGGAAGCTGTGGACAGGGTCCAGAAGGAGGTCACGGAAGGTCAGGCGATGTGGAGTTCCATGGAGAGGTCGGGTCAGTTTCCGAAACTCGTGGTTGCAATGGTAAAGGTGGGTGAGGAGACGGGAAGGCTCGACGAGATGCTCGACACTATAGCGAGGTTCTACGAGGACGAGGTGGACAGGACTGTGGAAGGTCTGATAACCCTGATAGAGCCTTTGCTCATCGTAGTCCTTGGGACCATAGTAGGAGCCATCCTCGTCGCCCTATACCTTCCCATCTTCAAGCTCGGAGAGCTTATCAAGTGACCCTCGAGTAGATCTTTTCAAGTATCCTGAGGACCTCGGTGTCCTCTCCGAGGGTATCTTTTACTTTAAGGCACGCCTTGTTGAACAGCTCCTCGGCTTCCTTTAGAGCTTCCTCCTCCCCCAAAGCCTTGTATATACCGTCCCTGTCGAGGATGTCGTCGGTAGTCTGGAAGAGGAGTCCCGTGAGCCTCCCGGCTTCTTCGAGGTCTCCGAATATGTCCCTCCTTCCCGCGACGAGTCCGCCCGCGAGGAAGCAGGCTTCGAAGAGGGCTGCGGTCTTTTTCAGGTTCACCTCCCTCCTGTCCTCCCAACCCTTTATGTCGAGGACCTGACCCCCCACGAGACCGAAGGGACCAGCCTTCTCAGATATCACCTTCCCTATCTCGATCAGGGTCTCTGAAGATAGGGTCCTGAAGTTCTCCTTTGTGAGCAGGACCTCGAAGGCGTAAGTGAGGAGGGCGTCCCCGGCGAGTATGGCTACAGCTTCCCCGAACTTCCTGTGGCAGGTGGGGAGACCCCTCCTGAAGTCGTCGTTGTCCATGGCGGGAAGGTCGTCGTGGATCAGGGAGTAGTTGTGGATCATCTCTATAACGCACCCCACCGTCACCGCGTCCTCCTCGTCACCCCCGAGAGAAGTGGCTACAGCGACTACAGTGATCGGTCTTACCCTCTTCCCCTCCTGAAAGAGGTAGTAAGCCATAGCTTCCCTTAGGACTTCGGGACCTTTCGGTCTGAAGACCTCCCTCAGCCTCTTCTCTACTTTCTCTTTCCAAAGGGAGAGCCTGTCCATCCGAACCCTGTAAAATTATAACGGGGTGAGGATAGGGGTATTCGACTCGGGTGTCGGTGGACTCACCGTCCTGAGGGCTATAAGGGACTCTTTCCCGAACGTGGATCTCGTATACCTCGGGGACACGGCGAGGGTCCCCTACGGGACGAGGTCACCGGAGACCGTCGTCCGCTACAGCGTGGAGTGTGCGGACTTCTTAGCGGAGAAGGGTATAGACCTCCTCGTTGTCGCCTGCAACACAGCAAGCTCATACGCTATGGATGTTCTAAAAGAAAGACTCCGGATACCGGTCCTCGGAGTTGTGGAGCCGGGTGTTAAAGAGGCTGTAAAGTTAACCAAAGGGAAAGTTGGCGTCATAGGGACTCAGGCTACGATAAGGAGCGGGACTTACCAGAGGCTCCTCGAGAGTTTCGGTCTCGAAGTCTTCGCAAAAGCTTGCCCCCTCTTCGTCCCCCTCGTGGAGGAAGGTCTCACGGAGGGGGATGTGGTGGAGAGGGTCGTTGAGATGTACCTTAGCGAGCTGAAGGAGGCCGGGGTGGACACGCTGATCTTGGGTTGCACCCACTACCCCCTCCTCAAGGGAGCTATAAGGAACTTCATGGGTGACGTCCAGATAGTTGACTCCTCAGAAGCTGTAGCTTCCGCGCTGAAGGGTGAGGTCACCGACGAAGGAAAGGGAACCACCGAGCTTTACTTCACGGACAGGTATCAGAACCTCGAAAAGATGGTCGAGCTTATCATGGGGGAGAGGATGCGAACGCTTCCCGCGGGTATAGGATCTCAATGAGGGCTTCCCTCTTTAGCTTTTCCAGTATCCTCTCCCTCTCACTTTGGATCTTCCTCCTCAGGATCTCCTCCCTTATCTCCTCCTCGCTCCTTCCCGAGTAGAGCCTCACCTCCCTTACCACCTCAGCCAGATATATGTTCTCCTCGTCCTCAGCTACAACCATCTGTCCGACCCTCCCCCTCCAAACCTCCTCGTCGAGGGGTTCGACGAGTTCACCCTTCTCCACCTTTAGTCTCTCTACTTTGATGCCGAGCTTCTTCGCAAGACTTTCTATGTTCGGTCCGACCTCCGACAAAGCTCTCAGAAGCTCTTCCTTCTTTTCCTTACTGACGACCACAAGGTCTATCTCCCTCAGGTATTTTACCTCTCCCCTCTTTAGCCTCTCGAGTTCTATCTCCACCTCGCTCACCCTCAGCCTACCCTTCATGAACTCGGAAAAAGCTACCGTCGAAGCTATCTCAACCCTCAGGAAGTTCCTGAGGTCTTCTGGGGTAAGACCTTCCCTGTAGAGTTCCTCGTAGAGCTGACCGAGCGTCTTTCCGCCCGTCTTTGCTATGTTGCTCAAAACCGTGTTGAGATAACTTT
>WFYM01000068.1 GCA_015490115.1 Aquificaceae bacterium | reverse complement strand
TGCAGGCGGGAGCGGGTGACGAAGACTACGAACCCGTATACACAAAGCTCCTTCCGAAGACGGTTAAAGATTTCTCTCCTGACTTTATCTTGGTCTCGGCGGGTTATGATCTTCACTCGGACGACCCGTTGACCTACCTCAACGTCTCCACGAAGGGTGTGAGGACCATAGTAAGGAGCATCCTAAAAACGGCGAGAGACCTCGGAGTTCCTACGCTCTTTGCTCTCGAAGGGGGTTACAACCTGAAGGCTCTCGGGGAGTGTGCGGTCGCTACATTGGAGGAGATGCTGAGCCTCTAAAACTCCGAAAGCTCCTCCTCCGTGAAGGAGACCCTCGGTATCTCCTCCTTCAGCTTTTCAAAGACCGTGTAGAAGTCGTCCTCTACGGTCCTTACCCTCTTTCCGTAGATGTTCTGGAAAGCTTTTGTGACTATAGCTTCCTTCTGGAGGGCGTTTTGGAGCTGAAGCTCCTCATACCTTCGGTTCAGGACATCTTTTACTTCGAGGAGGAGCTTCGCCCTCCTCTCCCTCTCCTTTTCAGCTTCGGAAAGGGGAACCCTCAAGAACTCGTCCACCTTCCTGAGAACCTTCTCGAAGGCGTAGCCGGGGAACCTCTTGTCTTGGAACCTATCTATCACGAATCCTACCGTGAGGTAGTGAGGCTCTTCCACCATAAGCTCGAGGTCCACCTCCTCCATGTCCGGGTTCTTCCTCAGGTAGTCCATGAATATCTCGTAAGCCTGATGGGACTTATCCTTTAGATTCGGAGCCTTTTCGACGTTTAGGCTTATTATGTAGTCCTTCAGTTCCGAGGGGAGAATTATGGCAAGGACTTCTCTGAGACCAGCAAGCTTCGCAGCTTCTAGTCTGTGCTGACCGTTTATGACCTCAAGTCCGTTTTCCGTTTCTATGAGCAGTATGGGGTCCACGAAGCCCACCTTCTCTATGGACATCATGAGTTTCTTCACGAGGCTGTCGGAAAGGTCCCTCTGGATGGAAGGTATCCTTATCTTCGAAACCGGGACTATCCCGAACCTTATCTCGTAACCCTTTAGAGGTTCACGAACCGTATAGAACTCTCCCATATCTAATTTAATTATACTTTGTGAACTTAATCATCTTCCAGCTGACCTCGGCTTCTACATTATTAAACCTAATGAAGTTAGGGGCTGTTATCAGCGAAGACTTACTCCTCAAGTGTGTGAAGTGCGGACTCTGCAAATCGGTCTGCCCCTCCTACTACGGGGAGGAGGGTAGCTTCGCGAGGGGAAGGCTTGCTCTTGCTGAGATGGTAACGAAGGGTGAGATACCCCTGAGCGAGGAGGTGAAAAAATATTGGGACGAGTGTGCCATGTGCAGGAGGTGTGAGTGGATCTGTCCGAACGACGTCCATTACAAGGAGATCTTCGTAAGAGCGAGGGAAAAGCAGGAGGAGGAGGTAGGGAGGGACTTCATCTCAAAGGCTGGTCTAAAGAGCCTCGAGTTCATGCAGTCGAGTTTTGGGAGGAAAGTTGTAAAGGCTGTAGGGAAGCTTGGATTTCTCCTACCCTCCGAGGTGAAGACCCCCCTCCCGAACGGTTCCGTAAAGTTCATGCCAAAACCCGACGGCAAACCCTTCAACCTGAGGGGAAAGACCTTCAAAGCCAAAGAGGAAAAAGGTAAACTCCTCTTCTTCACAGGTTGCATGATAGACGTCTTTTACGGGAAGACGGGCGAGAGCGTGGTAAAGCTCATGAATAGTCTCGGCTATACCGTTGTAGTTCCAGAAGATATAAAGTGTTGCGGTGCGCCCCACCTCTACCACGGGAACAAGGAAGCTTTCGAGAGGTTGAAGGATCACAATCTTAAGGAGATCGACCGCTACGAGTTCGACGCTATCGTCGTCGCCTGTCCTACGTGCGGTGGCGCCCTCATAGAGGACTACGGGAGGGACTGGAAGGTTTACGACTTTGCGGAGATAGTCTCAAAGGAAAGGATAGATTTTAAAGCTGAAGGTGAGAGGATCTCCTTCCATGTCCCCTGCCACTCTTATTCCGCTATGAGGGTTGACCCCGAGGTCTTCTACAGCGTGATGGAAAGGGTGAGGGAGGCAAAGGTGGTGAGGGCTGAAAAAGCCCAGTCATGCTGCGGATTTGCAGGTCTTTGGAGTATAAAGAATCCTAAACTTTCAGAGAGGGTTCAAAAGGAAAAGGTTGAAGACTTCAAAAGAACGGGAGCTGACATTGTCCTTACTACATGTCCCGGTTGTGTTCTTCAGCTCAGGGACGGTATGAAAAAGTTCAAGTCTGAGCAGAAGGTCCTACACCTCGCCGACTATTTAGCTGACAGGCTCGAAGCTATGTAAAGATCACCTACGGCGGGGGTGGGATTCGAACCCACGGCAGGGCTTGAACACCCTGCAAGGGATTTCGAGTCCCCCGCGTTCGTCCGCTCCGCCACCCCGCCTGAATTTAAAATTATAGACATGTTCAGCATGACAGGCTTCGGGAAGGGAGAGAGCGA
>WFYM01000067.1 GCA_015490115.1 Aquificaceae bacterium | reverse complement strand
TTCACAGCGTCGGGAGCTTCCACCTTCTCAAAGAGAAGAAGGGGGTGGAAGGAGAACTCTTCCGAGAGCCTCCTCCTTCCCTCCTTAGGGAGGTCGGTCATGAGTGAAAAGTCGGTGACAAACTTTCCGTAGACCCACCTTAAGATCTGGGTCGCCCTGTACGGTTCGAAGCCGAGACGCTCAAGCTCGGATCTCAGCTCAGCTACTGTGTAGTCCGTCAGGAACCTCATAGAATTTAAGTTACTTCTTCTTGACCACCTTCACCCTGCCCTCCGCTATGTCCTCTATGGCTTGGAAGGTCTTCTTTATAAGCTCCCTCTCTCCCCTCACGAAGAAGTCCTCCCCTTCTTCGAGGAGCTGGAGGGTCCTCTTCACAGCCGCGTGGACGAGTTCGTAACGGGAGCTTACCTTCTCAAGAGCCTTCTCTATGTTAGGTCTCCTTGACATAGCACTCACCTCCTTCGAGGAGGGAGAGGAGGTCCTCGCTGTGGAGAAGGTCCCTGAGACCCCCGAGGACCCTCTCCCTCTCACACCTCGAAGCTACTATGATGCTTCTGAGCTGATCGACAGCCCTGTCCACGAAGTCGTTTATTATAACATAGTCAAAAGCCCTCGCACAGGGTATCTCCTTCTTAGCCATCTCGAGCCTGAGTTCCCTGTTCGCGTCCCTGTAGCCTCTCGCGACCATCCTCCTCTCAAGCTCCTCGAGGGAAGGAGGAAGCAGAAACACGGTCACCGCCTCCGGGAACACCTCCTTTATTCTGAAGGCTCCCTGAACGTCTATCACAAGGAGCGAGTCCACCTTCTCCTTCATGTTCTTCTCCACCTGGTCCCTCGGCGTCCCGTAGTAGTTGCCGTATACTTCAGCGTATTCTAAGAACATACCCTCCTCTATGCCCCTTTCGAACTCCTCCCTCGACATGAATATGTAGTCAACACCGTCCCTCTCTCCCGGTCTCGGCTCCCTCGTGGTCGCTGTCACGATCCTCCTTATCCCCTCGAGCTGTTGGAGAAGCTTGCTGGCTACCGTGCTTTTTCCCGTTCCCGAAGGTGCGGAGAGGACGAAGAGCTTACCCATGACTTGATTATAACACTCCCTTAAAGATCCTGTAGAACTCCCCCCTCTTCTCCACGAGCAGGTAGAAGCTCCCCTCCTCTACCACCCTTCCCTCCTTCATGACAACTATCCTGTCGCACTCGGTAACGTTCGAGAGCCTGTGGGCGACCACTATGACGGTCCTTCCCTCGAAGAACTCGAAGATGTTCCTGAGGACCCTCTTTTCCGTGTTTGCGTCGAGGGCTGAAGTCGCCTCGTCGAGTATGACTATCTCCGGGTCTTTTAAGAATATCCTCGCGAGGGCTATCCTCTGCCTCTCACCCCCGGAGAGGGACCTTCCACCCTCCCCCACCTGAAGGTCGAGGTCATCGACAAAGTCGCAAACCGCAAGACTGAGGGCTTCTCTTAGCTCCCTCTCCGTAGCGTCCGGCTTGGCTATGAGGAGGTTCTCCCTTATCGTCCCGTTTATGAGGAAGTTCTCCTGAGTCGACATACCTATCCTCTCCCTCAGGCTCCTTAGGTCGAACTCTTTGAGGTCGGTCCCGTCTACGAGTATCTCCCCCTCATACTCAACGAGCCTCGGGATGAGCTTTACCAAGGTGCTTTTTCCGGAACCCGTGTGACCGACTATCCCCACCCTCTCACCCCTGAACAAAACCAAGTTCACGTCCCTTAACACCTCCTTACCGTCCACGGAGACCCTCACGTTCCTGAACTCGACCATCTCCCTGAGACCGGGAAAGCGGAGGGTCCCTGACCTCTCCTCCTTAAGGAGCAGTATCTCCCTTATCCTCGAGACTACGGGGAGGGAACCCTTAAGTCCCATGAATGCCCTCTGGGAGCTTATGAGGTGAGGCTGGAGCATGAAGAGGGCTGTAAGGTAAGAGACGAAGTCCCCCGGAGAGAGGTATCCCTTCACTATGCTGTAGCCCCCGTAGAGGAGAACACCCGCCACAGCTGTGTAGCCGAACAAGTAGTTGAGGGCTGTGTTTCCGGTAACGTAAAGCTCTATCTTAACGGAGGACCTGAACACTCTTTTGCTCCACTCGGAAAACTGCTTCATTACCCTGCTCTCCGCCATGAAGACTTTCAAGTTGTCTATCCCGCGAAAGCTCTGGGAGAGGACCTGAGTGAGCTGGGCTGTGCTTTCCTGCGCCCTTTTCATGTGCTTTCCCTTCTTCCCGCCGAAGTATCTCACCATAAGGACCATGGGAGGTAAGAGGACTATCAGGATCAGGGTAAGGAGAGGGTCCCTGTAGAGGAGGACGAAAAAGAGGGCTACCGCCACCACGGGTTCCCTGAGGAGAACGGGGAGGTGTTCTGTGAGGATAGACCTCACCTTGTCCACGTCACTCACCACCCTGCTTATGAGGTCTCCCGTGGGGTGCTTTATGAAGAAGGTGTGGGGGACGAAGAGGAGCTTTTTAAAGATATCTTCCCTTATGCCCCTTAGCGTAGCCTCCGAAGAGACGGCGAGGAGATACCTCGACGTGAAGAAGCCCACCTGCATAACGAAGGCTGAGCCGAGGAGCAGGAGGACGGTGGTTGCGAGCTTCTCCTGATCCTTGAGTATGAAGACCTCGTCAACCATGCCCTTTACAAGGAGCGTCACTCCGGCAGCTCCTACCGACTGAAGTAGGGATCCGAGGAGGGAAAGGACTACAAGGTGCATATAGGGTTTTAACCTCTTGAGTATCCAAAGGAGGTCCGCCATCGGAGAAATTATAAAACCTGAACCGAAACTGCCGAATAAGGAACTTTTGAAGGAGGGAAGGGTATGTTCAGGGCGCTCTGGACTTCAGCTTCCGGAATGACAGCCCAGCAGACTAACCTCGACATCATATCCCACAACATGGCTAACGTAAACACCGTAGGCTACAAGAAGATGAGGGCTACCTTTCAGGACCTGATCTACCAAACGGTGAGGGACCCGGGCGCCCCCACCTCGCCCATAACTAGATCACCTTCGGGCTTCCAGATAGGTCTCGGCACCTACATAGCGGACACCTACGGCATATTCACCCAAGGAAACATATTCAAGACGGGGAACACACTCGACCTCGCCATTCAGGGTGACGGCTTCTTCAAGGTCGTCCTCCCCGACGGGACCATAGCCTACACGAGGAACGGACAGTTCAGGCTCGACGCGAACGGGAGGATAGTCAACAGCGACGGATACCCCCTCGACCCGGAGATATCCATACCCCCGGACGCGATAAGCATAGGCGTCGCCGCGGACGGGACCGTCACGATCCTAAGGCAGGGTGCGACGAACGTCGAAGAAGTAGGAAGGATAGAGCTTGCAAAGTTCATAAACCCGGCGGGTCTCAGGAGAATAGGAAACAACCTCTACCTCGAGACCGACGCCTCGGGCGCACCTCTCATAGACAACCCCGGGAATCAGGGTCTCGGGACGATACTTCAGGGATACCTCGAATCCTCAAACGTCAACATAGTCGAGGAGATGGTGAACCTAATAATAGCCCAGAGAGCCTACGAGTTCAATACGAAGGGTATAATCGCTGCTGATGAGATGCTCTCTCAAGCTGCTAACCTGCGTCGTTAGCCTCATACCCTTCCTTTCCTTCTCCCTCACGTTAAGTGAGCTGGAGAGCGAGATAAAGAGGAAGCTCCTTGAGGTCTACGGAGACAAAGTGAAGCTAAAAGCCATCACCCTCTATGCGAGGAGCCTGCCCCCTTCCCGTGACTTTCACGTTAGCCTCCGCGTCTCAGAAGGGAACCCGCGGGGGAGGGCTACCCTCCTCGTGAACTACAAAGGGAAAACCCTCCTCTTTACAGTAGGTCTCGACCTACTCTGGAGGTGCAAGGTCCTCGTAGCTTCGGAAGACCTCTTGACCGGGGAGAGGGCATACCCTTGGCTCTTCGAAGAGAAGGAGATATACCTCGAGAGGTGTCCGAGGGA
>WFYM01000066.1 GCA_015490115.1 Aquificaceae bacterium | reverse complement strand
GGTCTGGAGTACGTGAGGATATCTCCCGGATTTGAGAGATACATGCCGAGGGACTACGTTGACCTCGTCAGGTTCGGTCAGTTCGGAAGGGAAGTGGACGTGATGCAACTCGGTCAGTTCAAGGAGCTGGTCGAGGAACACCCCATGTGTGCGGGATGCTATATGGCATACTTCATAAGGATCTTCTACGCAGCCCTTCCGAAACCTGAAGACACCATAGTCCTCGGAACGGCGGGATGTGCGAGGCTCGCCCTCTCCCAAGCCGCTGTTCCCTTCGTATACGGTAACTACGGTGACACGAACGCCGTCGCTTCCGGACTGAAGAGGGCGCTCTCGATCAGGTTCCCCGACAAGGTGAAGGACGTGGTCGTCATAGCCGGAGACGGCGGTCTCATAGACATAGGCTTTGGCATGACTATGCACTCTTGGTTCAGAAAGGAGAAGTTCACGACGATAATGGTCGACAACGAGGTCTACGGAAACACGGGAGGTCAGGAGAGCGGTATGTCTCCCAAAGGTGTCCAGCTCAAGATGGCTCCCCTCGGGAAGAAGTTCGAGAAGATAAACGCTGTCCAGCTCGCAATAGACGCCGGGTGCGTATACGTTGCGAAGATATCCCCGACGAACCCCAAGAGGATAGCAAAGGTGGTCAGGAGAGCCATATACGCTGCGAGGGAGTTCGGACCTACCTTCATACACGCCTACACCTCCTGCAACATAGAGTTCTCCATACCGACGAGGGAGGTCCTCGCGGACGCAAGGAAGAGGGAGAAGGAGGACTTTAAGTTCTTCGAGTGGATGACTGACGAGGTCAAGGAGTATCTCGAGGAGATAGAGAGGAAGGAGAAGGAGAAGAAGAAGCAGGAGGTGAAGTCATGAGAAGATACAACATAAGGATAGCCGGAGTAGGAGGTCAGGGCGTAGTCACCTCAGCCCACATACTCGGAAACGCCATGTCCGCAGCCGGAAAATACGCCACCCTCGTTCCCTTCTTCGGATCGGAGAAGAGGATGGCTCCTGTTGAAGCTTACGTTAGGGCTTCGGACCAGCCCATATATGAAGTGGGAGAGGTCGTCTACCCCAACGTCATAATGATATACCACCCTCAGGTGATAACCCACGGGAAGTCCTACACGATGCCCTTCTACACGGGTCTCAAAGAAAACGGAATGATCCTCATAAACTCGGACGCTGACATAATCCCGGACGAGGACAAGAAGATACTCGAGGAGCTGAACGCGAGGATATACATGATACCCGCAACGCAGATAGCGAGGGACATAGCGGGGACGGAACTCGCGACGAACATGGCTATGGTTGGACTCTTCTTCGGGATAACGAGGCTCGTCGAACTCGAACACATAGAAAAAGCCCTCATAGAGAGGTTCCTCGGAGGGACCTTCGTAGCTTCAGGAGGAACGACAGCCCTCGACTCAGCCATAGAAAAGAAGTTCAAGAAGAAGCAGGAACTCCTCGCTAAGAACCTCGAAGTCATAAAGTACACGATGAAGCTCGCGGAAGAGAACGGGTGGGTGGAGGAGGAAGAGAAGGTAGCCACCTGAAGGAGGTAGTAGATGTATTTCGTGGCGAACGTAAACGAGAAAGAGTGTGCCAAATACAACTGTAAGCAGTGTGTCCTCTTTTGTCCCGAGCCTAACTGCCTCAACTATAAAGAGAGCGGTCATACAGCTTGGGTTTGGACGGACAGGTGCAAAGGTTGCGAGATATGTGTCTACGTTTGCTCCGATCTTCTCAAAAGGAACTGTATTGAGATGGTTATGGTAAAGGCGAGTGACTAAGTCAGTATGACTTCCTACCCGTGATTTGGACCGATGGTGGGGTTACTACCCCTTATTCCTTTCCTTCCCTTCTTGTCAGCGGTTTTTACGTTCCTGATCAGGGACTCGAAAAGAAAAGGAAAAGTAAGCACTTACATAACCGGTATTTCCCTCTCCCTTAGTCTCCTTCTTCTTATCACGGGTAGCTTCGGGGAGGTGAGGGTGGGAAGCTTCTTGGACGTCTCCGGAGACAGGCTGGGTCTCCTCCTCTCCACCTACATACTCCTCGTGAGCTTCGTGGTTCACAAGTTCTCGATCAACTATATGAGGGACGATCCGGGAGAGTCCAGATTCTTCCTGCTCCTCGACCTCATGACAGCAGTCCTTCTTTTTCTCGTCCTCTCCTCCAACCTCCTGACGATAGCCATGTCTTGGAGTTTGATGGGGGTTCTCCTCTATCTTCTGCTCCTTCACAACACAAAGAGCGAAAACGCAAAGAGGTTCGCCTCCTACACGCTAATTACCCACCTCCTCGCTGACATACCCCTTCTTCTTGCCTTCTTTCTCCTTTACAGGGAAGCCGGTTCCCTTTATTTGGGGGATGTCTTCAAAGTGAGCGGTGAGACAGCGAGCCTCGTCACCCTGCTTATAGTCATCAGCGCCTGTATGAAGTCAGCCCAGTTTCCCTTTCACCTTTGGATAGTCTACAGTATGGAGGGTCCGACACCTGTGTCCGCCCTCATGCACGCCGGGATAGTGAACGCGGGAGCCTTCCTCGTGAACAGGTTCTCCCCCCTCTTCGTCCACGACGAGTGGGGTCTTCAACTCGCCTTCTTGATCGGTTCGGTGACAGCCGTCCTCGGCTCCGCCCTCATGCTCATACAGAACGATGTGAAAAGGGCGCTCGGCTACTCGACCGTAGGTCAGATGGGCTACATGATCATGGAAATAGGAGTGGGAGCCTTTGCACTCGCTGTTTACCACATGATGGCTCACGGCATATTCAAGGCTACCCTATTCCTCTACTCGGGGAACGTGATCCACAACGCGAGGAGGGACCCGAACGTCCCGGAAGACGAGGTCTACAGGGCTGTTGTGAAGAGGGAAGATCTGCCTTCGAAGGTCCCTTGGCTCGTTTACGGTCTCCTCACGGTCGTCGTCCCCCTCCTCGTGGTTCTCCTCACGCACCTTCTCGTCGACGTGGAGATAGTGAGATACGAAACAGCCCTCATACTCCTCTTCTTCGGTTGGATAACGGGCGTTCAGGTCCTCGTCAGCACCTTCAGGGTGGGGAGAGAAAACCCTATAAGGACAGCCCTCCTCGTTATCCTCTCCATGGCTGTCGTTATGCTCGGCTACGCCTTCTTAGGACACACACTCCAGAGCTTCCTATACCCCTCCAAGGAACTCGTCGAAAAGATTTACGAGGTCGCCTTCGGCTCAGTTCCCGTATTCGTGGCTGAGCTTGTGCTTATAGGTTTGATAATTCTCGCTGGCTGGCTCTTCCTATACTACGCTTCGAGGGAAAAGCACCTTCCCTTCCACAACACCGTATACGTTTTCCTCTCGAGGGAGCTTTACGTGCCTGATATTTACTCCCTCGTCAGGTATTACTTTTTGAAACTCTCGGGCTTTGTAGGAAAGCTCACCTTCGCACCGGCGACTGTCCCCGTATACGCCTTCTTCGTATCGGAGAGCCAAGAACTCAGCCCGTTTTTCCTCCTCGCCCTCCTCGGAGTTCCCCTTTTTCCCTTAAGCCTTTTGGTCTTTAAGGTTGTGAGGGAGTTCGGACCCTTTGCGGTTCTTATCCTTACCCTCCTCGGGGCTTTAGCCTTCAGCTTTTATAAGCAGGAGGTCTGGTGGGTTCAGGCTTTAGCCCTGACCTCTTCATTCCTTCACGGGATCAGACTCTTTAGGGTGAGGAACTTAAAAGATCTCACCGCTGAGATTTACTGCTCCGTGGTTCCCTTGGTTTGGTTCCTCCCTGAGCCGGGCTTCGTGGTGGTCGCTGGGATCGGTCCTCTACTCATAGGTGTGTTTGAGAATATTCTGAGGAGCAGGCTCGGAACTTCGGAGATGAAGGTCTTGGGTGGGATGGTGACGGTGATGCCCCTTACCGGGTGGACCCTACTTATTCTTGTCCTCTACTCAGCCGGGGTTCCTCCCTTTGGTCCTTCGCTACTTAAGTTCCTGCCTTCCCTGACAGGATCTTCCCTCCTCTTGACAGCCCTCTCCGCCTCCTGGTTTCTCATCACAGCAGGCTCCCTCCTCAGGATAGGTGACCTCCTATTCGGAAGGGGAAGGGAAGATCTCTTCTTTACCGATTCCGGGAAGCTCGGTGTCCTCTTTCCTTTAGCCTTGGTCTTGCTCTCTTCGGTCCTCGGCTACGCCCTCGCTGAGGAGGTCTTAAGATGAGGGTGGGAAGGAAGCTTTGGATAAGGTCCCTCGTCAACCTCTCCGCAGAGGTGATACCTTACTTCTGGCCCATGAGGAACTTTGTCCACCACAACCCCTTGCACGAGATGGAGTCCCTTCCCTTCGAGAGGGCTGTCGAAGAGGGAAGGAGGATATTCGGAGGGAGACCCTTCCTGAGGAGGGAGGAGTATAGCAGTCTCTTGAGGGAGGGTCTCATAAAGGAGAAGTTCCTCAGGGAGCGTGTGAGGAGATTCCTCGAGGAGAGGGGTGAACCCGAAATGGAGGAACTCCTCCTGAAGCTCCTCATGCACGAACCGAAGCTGAGACCTTACAAAAACCTCCACCTCAAGGCACCTAATGTAAAACCTCCGAAGGCTCTCGTGGACTTCTTCAGGGAAAACCCCGAGGAGGTTTGCAGGGGTCTCTTGAGGTCGGTCGGGAGGGAGAGGACCCTCCCGGATCTTATAGACGGTCTTACCGGTTCGAAGATAGGGGAGAGGACGGACGACCTTACGATAAAGAGTGTCTTTGAGTTCCTCGACGAGGGGCAGTCTGCGATCGGGATGCCCGGAAGGGAGAGGGGGTTTTTCAGGTCTTGGCTCGAACTCGCAAAGAGAGATCTGAGGACCAGACTCAGGACAGGCTACTGCGTGATCGAGAGGTTCTGCAACGTAGAAGACCCCGAAGAGGCTATCGAGGGAGTGCTTGCGGACCTGAAGATACCCGAGGATATCTGGGAGGGCTATCTTACCTTGGAACTTGCAAAGCTAAAGGGTATAGTCGGCTTCATAAGGTGGAGGTCTCACGCCAAGGAATACTACTGGCAGAGGATATACCCAACGGACGTTGTCGAGTTCACTGCGGTGAGGCTGATTCTCGGGAGGGGGGTCATGGAAAGGTTAAAAGAAAAGCTCCCCTTCTTACCCGACTACGAGTCCGTAAAGGAGTTCCTCGAAAGGAAACCCGAAAGAGCCTACCTCATGTGGGAGTATTTCTCCGGGGAAGGTCTTCCCGATCTTATCTCCCTTATACCTTCGAAGCTAAAGAAACCCGAAAGCTTCATAGAAGAATACGTGTCTAAGAAGGCGGAGGCGAGGGCTTTGGACTGGATAGTGTTCGTCTCCCGTTGGATAGGGAAAAGTCCGGAGGAGCTTTCTCCTGAAGAGGTCATGAGGCTTGTGGACCTCTACAGCGATTTCGAAAAGAAGGAGGGCATTATATGGACGGAAGCTATAGAGGAGAGCCTCATGGACGATCTGGTAAGCGGTGTCTCGAAGGCAAAGAGAGAGAAAAAGAAAGATTTCCTCGCGGACGTGATATTCTGCATAGATGTGAGATCGGAGAGGATAAGGAGGAACTTGGAGAAGGTAGGTCCTTACAGGACCTTCGGTATGGCCGGTTTCTTCGGCGTTCCCATGGCTTTCGTTGAGGTGAGGAAGGGTCACGAGGAGTTCCTCTGTCCCGTCCTGATAAAGCCGAAGAACGTAGTTTTAGAGGTTCCTGTGGAGAAGATAGAGTCCGAGGTTACCCACCTCGCGGAGAAGATACTCCACGACCTTAAAGAAAACCTCGTCACACCTTACATAACCGTAGAGGCGATAGGCTTCCTCTTCGGCTTCGACTTCTTAGGAAAGACCTTCCTCCCCGGAGTTTACTCACCCTTGAGGGACAGGATAAGGAACCCGGAAGGAAGAACTAAGGTGGTCGTCGACAGGCTGAGCGAAGAGGAGGTGGAGAGAACTTTGAAGGCTGTCCTCACGGGAACGGTGAGGAGGATCGTGGAAAAGGAAACGGGAAAGGACAACATCCCCGACGAGGTCGTCGAGGAGATCTTAAGCTCCCTGATGGAGGAGGGGGAAACTGAGAGGTTCAAAGACTTGGTAGAAAAGCTCAAAAGAGAATACCGAATAGACAGGGGCTACAGGGACCTCATAAGGGAAAGGTTAAAGCACATAGGTTTTACCCTCGAGGAGCAGGCTTCCCTCATAGCCAAAGCCCTCCAGTCTATAGGTCTCACCGAAAACTTCTCCCCCTTCGTCCTCGTGATAGGTCACGAGAGCAGGTCGGACAACAACCCCTATGAGTCAGCCCTCGACTGCGGTGCCTGCGGCGGTTCCTCCGGGATTCACAACGCGAGGGTCTTCTGTGAGATGGCTAACAACCCCGCTGTCAGGGAGATCATGAGGAGGAAGCACGGCATAGACATACCGCCCGAGACCGTCTTCCTCCCTGGAGTCCACAACACGACTACGGACGAGATAACCCTCTACGACCTCGAGAGGGTCCCCGGAAAGGCTTACCCCGTCCTCGAGAGAATAAAAGAAGACCTGAGGAGAGCGGGAAAGGAAACAGCAAAAGAGAGGTTAAGGGAGCTTGGGGGTGAAGCAGAACCCGAGAAAGTTAAAGTTTACGCCCACGACTGGTCTCAGGTGAGACCCGAGTGGGGTCTTTCGGGAAACTACGCCTTTGTGATAGGTAGGAGGGAGCTAACATCACACCTCGACCTCAAGGGGAGGGTCTTCCTCCACTCCTACGACTACAGGAAGGACCCCAAGGGCTTTCTGCTCGAGACGATACTCTCAGGTCCGCTCATAGTAGCCGAGTGGATAAACCTCGAACACTTCTTTTCAACGACCGACAACGAGGTGTACGGGAGCGGGAGCAAGGTATACCACAACGTAGTTGGGAGGTTCGGTGTGGTCTCTGGAAACTTCAGCGACCTCAGGACCGGTCTCCCTGCCCAGACCGTCCTTGAAGGAGAAAGACCCCACCACCTCCCCTCCAGACTCATAGTCCTCGTGGAGGCACCCCTCAAGCTCGCCTCTCAGGTAGTCTATAGGGTCTACAAGGTCAGGGAACTCGTCACCAACCGCTGGGTAAATTTTGTTGTCTTTGACCCGGAAGAGGGGGTATTTTACAGGTTCAGGGAAGGAAGGTGGGAAAAATACAGGGAGGTAGAGCATGAGGTTGAAGCTCTACGATATGAAGAAGGTGGAGATCATAGTCAAGGGTGAGCATCTCGATTTCGTCGTCGACCTCCTCGAGAGGGCGGGGGTAAGCGGATACACGATAGTCCACAACCTCTCGGGTAAAGGGAGCCACGGCTTCCACGAGGGACACCTCCTCTTTAACGAGGAGGACACGCTCGTTATGGTGATCTCCGTGATGCCCGAAGAGAAGGTGGAGGCTGTGGTGGAAGGTATCACACCTTTTTTAAACAAGCACTCGGGAGTGGTCTTCGTTTCGGAGGTCAAGGTGAGCAGGCTTGAGAAGTTCAAAGGCTGACCTCCTCTTCGTATTCGAGAAGCTCCTTTCCTTTTACGGACCCCAGAACTGGTGGCCCGTTGACGAGGATTACCATAAAAAGCACGGGACCGACCCGAGGGAGGAGGTGGTGATAGGTGCAGTCCTCACTCAAAACACGAGCTGGAGGAATGCGGAAAAAGCTATAAACAACCTAAAATCCGAAGGGATACTCTCTTTGAAGGGGATCATAGAGACGCCCTTTGAGGAACTCTCGAAGCTTCTGAGACCAGCGGGTTATTACAGGGTAAAGGCTTCGAGGCTAAAGGAAGTGGCAAAGGAGCTGAACCCTGTTGAGAAGGTAAAGACCGTGTCGAGGGAGGAGCTTCTCAAGATAAAAGGTATCGGAAGGGAGACAGCGGACGTAATTCTCCTTTACGCCGGAGACAGACTCCACTTCGTCGTAGACTCCTACACGAAGAGGATAGTAAAGAGGGTCTTCGGTATTGAGGGGAGCTACGAGGAGCTGAAGGCTTGGTTCGAGAGAAGTCTTCCGAGGGACCTCTTCGTCTATAAGGAGTTTCACGCCCTCCTCGACGAACACGCAAAACGCTTTTGTAAGAAGATCCCTTCGTGCGAGGGCTGTCCCCTCACTCCGGTCTGTATTCAGCCTTCGATGTTGCGGTCTCCCAAAGGACAACCTTGACTACCTTCACCTCACCCAAGACACCCGACTCTTTGAGCTTCTCGGTGAGGAAGTCGTAGAAGAACTTGGCTAAAGCTTCCGCGGTCGGGCAGAAGTTCACTGGGAATATCTTCAAAGCTCCGTGCTTTTGAGCTACAGCTTTTAGGTCCTCGAACATGGGATCGCTCACGTCAATTATGAAGCTGTGGTCCATCCTGTCTATGAGGTCCTTGAGGGCGCTCTTTACGTGGTAAAAGTCCATTACCATGTCCTGATCGCTCAAGGTGTCGGAACCTAAAGTAACTTCGAGGACGTAGCTGTGACCGTGAAGGTTCACGCACTTGTTCACGGGCGTCTCCTTCGTAAGGGAGGAACCCCTCCCTGAGGAGAGGTCCTGCTTCCAGACCCTGTGACCAGCTTCGAATCTGAAGGTCTTGGTTATCTCCCACCTCACCAGACGACCACCCTCCTCGCCTCCTCTATAAGCTGGACTATCTCCTCGTAGCTCTTCATCATGTTTTCGGGAACCTTAAGACCCCTCGCCTCCGCATCCTCCCTGCACACATACCAACCTTTTCTGGTCGGCCACCTGAGGACTCCGTCGCTTATAAGGACGACCACGTCCCCCTCCGATATCAGCTCCGAAGAGAAGTCCCCCAGCTTCCTCACGAGCCACAGGGTGTTCACCATACGAAGACCGCCTCCGTCTCGTTTATTATCTCACTTATCTCCTCAGCGGAGAGGACCCTAACCTCCTTCACGAGGTCCGACTCCTTTATACCCCTCTCGTTCATCGAAGCGTCCTCCACGATCAGGTGAACCCTCAGGAACTCTATAGTCTCGAAGAACTTTTCGAAGGTTTCAACTCCGAGCTTCTCAGGGTCCCACCTCGTCAAGGTATACACACCGTCCCTGATGAATATGAAGTAGACCTCGTGGTTTATACCGAGGGCTGTCGCTATCCTGAAGGCTTCGTGAGCCTTCCAAGAGAAAGGATCACCCTTCAGGATAAAAGCCACCTTCATAACACCACCTCAGTTGAAGACCAAGACCCTGTCGAAGCCCCCTATCATCTGGGAGAGACCGTAGGTGGAGCTGCTCTCAGCCCAGCTCACCTCGGTAGGGACGCCCCTCTGGTTTGCGGAGTGGGAGCAGAAGAGGACCCTGGCTCCGAGCTTTGCGATCTCTTCAGCTTCGGGTCTTATCAGGTAGTAAACGCCGTTTCCTGAGAAGAAGACGGTGACCTCGTGGTTCCTCTCCCTCAGTTTCCTTATAAGGTTCAGGACCGTGTTGTAGTCCTTTGCGTAAGGTATGCTCGTGATGACGAAGAGGACCTTCATCTCTTCTTTCTTATCAGTATCTCCCAGAGGTTTTCACCTATCTTGTTTACCGCTATTACCTCCTGACCCTCCTCCTTCATGCTCTTTGGAACGTTCTCCGCGGAGGGTGGGTAGTCTATGATAACCCTCAGGACCTCTCCCACCTCCATAGTTTCGAGGACGAGCTTGCTCTTGACGAAGGTAAAGGGACAGACCTCTCCCCTTATGTCGAGTTCCCTGTCCACCTTAACCTCCTGCATGAGAAATAAATATAATACAGTTGCTATGGGGGAGATAGTCGCAAGGAGCGTGAAGATAGAGGTTGTGGGTAAGATAACGAGGTGCGGGAAAGGTGAGGATTCTAAGTTCTACTGCCTCCCCGTTAAGATCCACTTCGACAACGGTGAGGTGAGGAACTACCTTTTAAAATCCCACGGGGACCCGAAGGGTCTCGAAAACTTCCTCGCCAACAAGAAGGGGATAAAGGAGAGGCTCGAGAGGAGTTTCGTCCTTTTAAAGAACGGTGAGGTGAGGGTGGATTACTCGGTAAGGGAGCAGACCTCCAGTGCGAGCTGAATGTCCTTCTCTATTTGCTTTTTTAGGTCCTCAACGGAGGGAAACTTTTTCTCCTCCCTCAGAAACTTCAAAAACTCCACCTTCAAAGTCTTCCCCTTGAGGTCACCTTTAAAGCCCGGTATGTGGACCTCTAAGACCCTCTTACCTCCGCCGAAGGTGGGTCTCTCACCGTAGTTGGCGACACCGGGATACCTCCCTTCGACGAGGACCGCGTATACACCCTCCTTCAGACAGAGGTTCTCGGTGCCTTTTAAGTTGGCGGTCGGGAAGCCTATCTTCGAACCCCTCCCCTCACCTTTTGTGACCCTCCTCTTTATCCAATACCTCCTCCCGAGGAAGTCCTTAGCTTCTTCTACCCTCCCCTCCGAGAGGAGCCTCCTTATGAGGGTGCTGCTCACCACGTGACCGTTCAAGGTAAAAGGTTCTACGGGTTCGACTTCAAAGCCAAGCCTTTTCCCTACCTCCCTTGCCAGCTCTATCTCTCCCTCCCTCCTGTGACCGAACCTCCAGTCGTATCCGACGAGCAGGAACCTGCAACCGAGCCTCTTGAAGAGTATATCCTCCAAAAACTCCCTCGCAGGGATCTTGGAAAACTCCCTGTCGAACCTTATAAAGCAGATGTAGTCTATGCCTTCAGCTCCCAAAAGCTCCTTCTTTTCTTCCGGGTCCGTAAGCTCGCAGAGTTTTACCTTAGGGGCGAGGACCTTCAGGGGGTGTGGGCAGAAGGTAACTATCAAGGTCTTCAGCTTCCTCTCCTTTGCCCTTTCCTTCAGCTTGGAAACCAGGTATCTGTGACCGAGGTGGTATCCGTCGAAGCTCCCTACCGTGACCGCGGTCTCCTCACCGAGGCTCCTTACGGTCTCGAGGAAGAAGGTCCTCATCCCGGAGGCCAGCCCATGTGCCTCCCGCCTATTAGGTGTAGGTGGAGGTGGAAGACGCTCTGACCTGCGTCCCTTCCCACGTTGAATACGAGCCTGTAGCCTCCAGAGAGGTCCTCCCCAGGTGCGAGTCCGAGGTCCTCGGCGATCTTCCTTGCTGTGTAGAACATGTGTCCTACGAGGCACTCGTCTTCAGGTTCGAGGGTCTGGACGCCGACTATGTGCTTCTTCGGGACTATTAGTATGTGGACGGGAGCTACGGGGTTTATGTCGTGGAAGGCGAGGACCTTATCGTCCTCGAAGACCTTCTTTGAGGGGACCTCACCCTTAACTATCTT
>WFYM01000065.1 GCA_015490115.1 Aquificaceae bacterium | reverse complement strand
TCATGGGTGCGGTTACCGTAGGCTACTTTCTCTTGATGGGCTTTGTCCTTTGGTTCTACAGGAGGAGGCTCCTTGAGAGGATGGGTCTCCACTGAAGTATATTTGTAACTGAATGATAAAAACAGGGAGGTAGAATCATGGACAGGAGAAGCTTCTTCAAGATAGGGGCGGCAGCGGTAGCCCTCTCAGCTGCTGACAAGATGGCTTCCGCAGCTAATGTGAAACTCAGGTTCGAGGACATGAAGAAGCACGCCAAAATCAACGTCGTATACCATGCAGACTTTCCTCAGGAGAAGAGGTTCAAAACGATGCTGAGGAACATAACGAACCACCTCTCCGTTTATGACTTCGATCCCTTCCAAATCAAGATCATCGTCGTCTCTCACGGAGCTGGAGCCAAATTCTTCCTCAAAGATCTCAAAGGAACCAAATGGGCTAAGGAGCCCATAGACCAAGAAGCTCTAAGAGCCAAGATGGAGGAGCTGATCCAATACGGTGTTGAATTCTACCTCTGCGGTATAACCGTAAGGAGAGCGAAGCTTACAGGTAAACTATACGACTTCGTAAAGATAGTCCCCTCGGGGGTCGGGACCGTCGCATATCTCCAGAGCCTCGGCTACGCCTACATAAAGGTCCAGTGAATTATAATTACCAGCATGAGTGTTGAAACAAAACTCGAAAAGTACAAAACTTGCGACAATCTAAACAACATGAAACGTTTACAGGAAGAGTTCAGAAAGAAGATGTCCAAGGTCCCTCCCACCATGGAGTATCTGAGGAACCTCATACTCGACGTCAAGCTCCTCTTCAGGATAGTAACGGATCCGAACTTCGACCTCAAAGAGGAGGCAAGGGAGGACTTCCTCGCAGCCCTTTGGTATTTCATAGATCCGAAGGACTCCATACCAGACTGGATACCCGTCATAGGCTACTTGGACGACTACAAGGTGGTGAGGTATGTGAAGGAAAAGCACAAGGAGGAGATAGAAAGGTATCTCTCCGAGACCAAGTTCTTTATAGCCAACTACTTCTGAGATGGTAAGGTTCGTCTTTTTCCGCCTCCTTCAGGCTGTCCCCACCGTAATAGGAGTCACATTCATTTCCTTCGTTATAATAAAGCTCGCACCCGGAGACTTCCTCGACCAGCTCAAGCTGAACCCCCAGATCTCCCCCGAGACTATAGAGAGGCTAAAGAAAATTTACGGACTCGACGAACCCCTCCTGGTCCAGTATGTAAAGTGGCTAAAGTCCGCTATTTTCTTTGACCTCGGCTACTCATTCCAGTACCACGCCCCCGTCCTCGACCTTATCCTCGAGAGGATACCGAATACCCTTTTGCTTTCGGTGACATCCGCCCTGATCGCTTGGCTCATCTCCGTTCCCCTCGGGACGATAGCTGCTCTTAAGGAGGGTTCTTGGATAGACAAGATCGTGAGGGCTTACGCCTACACCTTCATGTCAGTTCCCTCCTTCTTCTTGGCTTTTCTCCTTCTCTTTTTTGCAAGTAAGACGGGCTGGTTCCCCATAGGGGGTGTTCAGAGTCCCGACTTTGAGAAGCTGAGCCTCCCTGAGAAGGTCCTCGACATCGCCCACCACCTGTTCGTCCCTGCAACCACCCTCGCCCTTGTCTCCTCCGCCGGTCTCACGAGATTGGTAAGAAGCGCAGTTTCGGACGTTTTGAAGAGTCCCATGGTAGTTATGCTGAAGGCAAAGGGTGTTCCCCGGAGGGTCCTCGTGAAGCACGTGATCAAGAACGCGATGAACCCCTTTACCACACTCCTCGGTTACGAGATAGCGAGCTTGATATCCGGAGCTGCCCTCGTCGAGATAATAGTCGGCTGGCCCGGGATGGGCATGCTCATGCTCGATGCGGTCCTCGCCCAAGACCTCTTCCTCGTGATGGGGGGTCTCTACATAGGGACCATAATGCTTATCGTTGGGAACCTCATAGCCGACCTCCTCCTCGCCTACATAGACCCGAGGGTCAGGGAGAAGGAGTTCGCAAGGTGACCTCCTTTATGAGTTCTCTTTTCTCGCTCCAAGCGAGCCTCCTCATTATCTTTACCCTAACCTCACTTATCTCACCCTTCGGGAGGGGAACCACCTTGGGTTTTCCGTAAACCAAAGCTGTCTTCGCCTGAGGGGAGAAGACCCTCCTCACTACCCTCCTCCTCCCGTCCGCGTAGATGACCTCCGCGATAAGATACAGCTTCGGATCACCTTGGTCAGCTGTCGGGAGGTTGTGGGGAACACCTACGTTCTTCAAGACCAGTTTGCTTCCCTCGAGCTTTACCTCTATGTCTTCTGGCTTTGCTTTTAGTGCCGGAAACTCGTGGGAGTGCCTCGGCTTTGCGAGGTGGAGAAGGTAAAAGGGGAACTTCTGGATGAGGTCCCTCTTCCCTAAAGAGGGCATGTGGCAGGACTGACATGTCTTTTGGACCTTCGTCAATTTCCACTCTTTATAGGTCTCTCGGTGGCACCCTGCACAGAAATTTGACTTTGTATAAGATAGGTCCTTCTTCGAAGGGTGCGGGGGTGACCAGACCTTCAAGGGTCCGTGCATAGCCTTCGTCTCCTCCTTGAAGTGGCAGGCGACGCAGGAGACGCCGTCCTCCCTGAACTCGACCCTCAAAGCCGGCTTCTTCTCAGGGTCAACTTGGTGGGGTGCGTGGCAGGAGAGGCACTTCAGCTTCCTGAAGTTTTCGGTCTCAATCCTGAACTTTTCGCTCTTCCAAGCTAAAGCGTGCCTGCTTTTCTCCCACTCCCTGAAAATCTCAGCGTGGCAGTCCGCACACCTCTTCGCTGGAGGTCTCTCTAAAAGGTCCTCCTCCAAAAAGACGCGCTCTACCCTCTCGCAACTCAGTATTGTGAAAACAAGGAGGAGAAGGAGTGTCACTTAGCGAAAGCCTCCTGCACCATCTCCGGTATCAGGTGGACGTTGTGGCACTTGGTGCAGGTCGTCCCAACGAGGGTGAGGTTCTTGAATATCTCCTCCTTATTTGGCTTTTCGGCGGAGAGGAGTTCCTCTATCTTAGCGAGTGCTTCCTCATAAGCCTTTCCTAAGATGGCTTCTTCGGAGATCTTCTGAGTGTGGCACTTGGAACACATAGCCCTCAGACCCCTCGCCCTCTCCACGAAGTTGGTCCCCGCTTCCTGAGCCATCTCTATATCACCTTGGGTGAGGTAAACTTTGAGAGCCTTCATGGAGTTTGAGAGCTTCTTCATGTAGTCGGAGGTCTTCACCTCCATGAACTCTATAGGATCCTCCAGCTTTATCTCGTCGAAGGAGGGGAAGTGGAAGACGAGCTTCACAGCTATCTGGTTGTCTTGGTGGCATTTGGAGCAGGTCTGACCGAGCTTCTTCGAAGCTTCTATTACCCTGTCCACGTTCTTTGACTGGACAGCCTTTACAAAGTCCTCAGCGAGCTTTGGCTTGAAGTAGTCCTTCCACTCGGGGACCATCTTCGAAGTTTCAAGGTATGTGTCCCTCAGCTTCTCAGCCCATTCGAGGGCTTTTCCCCACTTCCCTTCGTTTATGTTGAGGTTCACAGCGTAAAAGCTCGTACTCATAGAATACATGTTCGAGAGGAACTCGAACTTCTGCGACTTAGGAGGGTAATACTTCTTCAGGGACTCGGGAGGTTTCTTGAGGACCACCTTGTCAGCACCGAACACGAGGGAAGCTCCCACCACAACACCCAAAAGGACCTTTCCCTTTTTCATCTCCTCACCCCCTTCCTGAGGTCGATAATAATTTACGATAAAGGGATAGTCACAACAACTCTCGTCCCCCTCTTTGAAGACTCTATCCTCACGTCCCCTCCGTTCCTCCAGACGAGTTCCCTCACTATGTAAAGACCGAGGCTCCCTTTCCTGTAAGCTTCAGCGAGCCTCCCCCTCTCTATCCCCTTCCCAGTGTCCTCAACGAGTATAAAGACCTTCCCCTCCTCCTCCCAAGCCCTCACCAGAACGCCTCCTTTTTCCGTCACTTTGAAGGCGTTCTCGATCAAGTTGTTCATTATCTCCTCGAGGTCTATCGGTGAGATGCTGAGTTTCATACCAGACACGCACTCCACCTTAAGCTCCAAACCCTTTTCCCTGAACCTCAAAGACCAAAGCCTCTCCAAGGACCTTAGGAAACCGCAAAGGTCCACCTCCTCCTTTTCCCTCACCTTGCTCGTCTTCCTTATCTGTGATAGAGCCTCCTCGAGGAGTGAGCTTATCCTGTCCGCCTGCTCCACAGCCCTCTCAAGGTAATCCTTCCCTACCACACCCTCTTTTATGCCCGTCAGTATGTTCCTCAGGTTCGCAACGGGTGTCCTGAGGTCGTGGGCGAGCCTGTATATGGCGAGCCTCTGGGCTTCTATGATCTCCTTTATCCTCCTCGACTGGTCCCCTATGACCTCCGAGAGCCTGTCCACCTCCCTAACCCAGCTCCTCGGAAGCTCCCTCGGGTAAGGTATGTCC
>WFYM01000064.1 GCA_015490115.1 Aquificaceae bacterium | reverse complement strand
TATCACCGTCTTCGTCCTTTCCATGTTCGTCGGCTTTGAGGTGATAACGAAGGTCCCGCCGACCCTCCACACACCCCTCATGTCCGGTGCTAACGCCATATCGGGGATAACCATAGTGGGTGCTTTGATAGCTGCAGGCTCCCAGAACGGGGGTTTAGCCAAGGTTCTCGGCTTTGTAGCCCTCGTCTTTGCGACCATTAACGTCGTCGGAGGCTTCCTCGTTACCCACAGGATGCTGGAGATGTTCAGGAGGAAGGAGTAGATGAAGGAGGTCCTAATAAACCTCGCCTACCTTATCTCAGCCTCCCTCTTCATACTCGGTCTCAAGAACCTCTCCCACC
Organism: Aquificaceae bacterium; assembly: GCA_015490115.1. GTDB lineage: Bacteria > Aquificota > Aquificia > Aquificales > Aquificaceae > Hydrogenivirga. Next base: position 3,853 of record WFYM01000064.1, on the reverse strand, counting down.
CGAAGACAGCGGTGAGGGGAAACCTGATAGGTTCGGTGGGCATGCTGATAGCTGTCCTTGTTACCCTTCTCGACAAGAGGATAGTGGACATACCCCTCATAATAGCAGGTCTTGTCCTCGGAGCCTTTATAGGGACCCTCCTCGCCCTGAAGGTCCAGATGACAGCTATGCCCCAGCTCGTTGCGGTCTTCAACGGTCTAGGAGGAGGTGCCTCCGCCCTCGTTGCGGGAACAGCCCTCTACGAGGTCCTCTCCAAAGGAGCAAAGCCGGACCCTTACTTCACCACAGCTACGGTAGCTTCTGGGATAATAGGTGCTGTTACCTTCTTCGGTAGCGGTGTAGCCTTTGGAAAGCTTCAGGGTCTCATAAGGGAAAGACCGATAAGGTATTCGGGAGAGCAGGTGGTGAAAGCCCTCGTCTTCGGGACAGCCCTGCTTCTTGGAGCCTTCCTAATACACAACCCCGAGAACACAGCCCTCTACTGGGCTATGACGGGGGTTTCCTCGATCCTCGGTATCCTCCTCACCATAGCCATAGGCGGTGCTGACATGCCCGTAGTCATAGCACTCCTCAACTCATACTCGGGTCTCGCAGCTTCAGCTACGGGCTTCGTCCTCCAAAACAACGCCCTGATAATCTCAGGATCCCTCGTTGGGGCTTCGGGGATCATACTGACGAACTTAATGTGCAAGGCTATGAACAGGTCCCTTCTTAACGTCCTCTTCGGCGGTTTCGGTGAGGTGGTGAGCGAGGGAAAGGACGTCTACGAAGGAAAGGTGAAGTCTACCACTCCCGAAGAGGTAGCCCTGCTCCTCGAAGGTGCGAGGAGGGTGGTCATAGTCCCCGGCTACGGGATGGCTGTCGCCCAAGCCCAATACGCAGTCAGGGACCTATTTAACCTTCTGGAGTCGAGGGGTGTTGAGGTGGAGTTCGGCATACACCCGGTCGCCGGTAGGATGCCGGGACACATGAACGTCCTCCTCGCGGAGGTGGAGATACCTTACGAGAAGATGAAGGAACTTGAAGATATAAACCCCACCTTCGACCAGACGGACGTCGTCATAGTCATAGGAGCCAACGACGTTGTGAACCCCCTCGCAAAGACCGATCCGAAAAGCCCGATAGCTGGAATGCCCGTCTTGGAGGTTTGGAGGGCAAAGACGGTAGTCGTCATAAAGAGGAGCTTAAGCCCCGGCTTTGCGGGGATACCTAATCCCCTCTTCGCCATGGACAACACCCTGATGCTCTTTGCGGACGCTAAGAAGGCTGTTCAAGAGATAGTGAACGCCCTTAAAGAGACTTAACGCAGAGTATATACTCCTTCACCCTTCGTCCCTTTTTGAGGTCAAGGAGGAACTTAAAAAACCTCCCCTCGGAGCCGGTGTAGAGCTTTCCTTTCCACAAGGGAAGGCAGTTGCTTGAACTGTTCCTCGGAGCCAAGAAAAAGGAGCCTGAATTTACGGACTTTAGATCACTTACTTGTATCACCTTTCTCTCCGCATAGAAGGGGAGGCTCTCAAAAAAGTGTGAACCTACAAGGTAGAGCGCTTTACTTTTTTCGGGATCGAGCTGTTTCACAAGGGACCCTATCTCCTTCTGGTGCCGGAAGCTTTCAAGATAAGGGAGTGAAACAGCCAGCGAGTAAAGTGTTAAAGAAAGACCGACCATCGCAGGTCTCAGCTCCCTGCTCATAAAGAAGCTCACAGGTATCAGGAGTAGCGAAAGAAGAAGGTATGGAAGATCAACTGCTGTCAAAGCAGCCATCCCAATTACGGACACACCGCCGACGATGAGAAGTGCGCGAACCGACCAAACAACAACCTTCTTCCAAGGCGCCGAACAAAGAAAATGAGCTGTTATTATGGACATGGCAGGGAAGGCAGGCATCATGTAGGTGGGCAGTTTCATTTTGATCAAGCTAAAGACCAAAAGCATCTCAAGAAACCAGATGTTGAAAAGGAGAAGTTCCCTTTTCTTCAAACCCCAAACGGTTCCCATATAAACCAAAAAGGAGTAAGGGAAGAAGGTTGCGGGTATGCTGACAATGTGAAGGTAAAAAGGGTCCGACTGGATACCGTAGATCCTTTTGATATTTTCATAGTAAAACATCTCAAGGAAAGGATCTCCGTGTTTACTGACCATGTATAAAAACCAAAGGGAGAAGGGGAGGAAGGCTAAAAGGGAGCCGTAAATGTATACTTTTCTTAGCACCTCCCTAGGATCGGTAAAGAGCAGGTAGATAAACCAAATAGAAGCGGGTATCAGGAAGCCCGGCACCCATTTTGTAAGCATTCCGAAGGAAGATGAAAGAAATCCGAGAATTATAAACAAATCCTTCCTTCTCGAATACCCTAAAAACCAAAAGTAAAGGGTCAGGAGTATGAAGAAGGTAAAAGGTATTTCAGGAGTTGCGGTTCTTGCGTTAGCGAGTATCTGAACCGAAGAAAGGAATATAAGTCCAGCTAAAAGAGAAGTTCTAAGATCGAAAATTTCCCTCGCAAAGAGAGCGGTTACTATACCTCCCAGAACACCTAAAGTAGCATGAAAGAATCTAATACCGAACTCACCAAGACCGAATATGAGGGAGCCAAAGTATGCGAGCCAGTGGGTAAGGGGCGGTTTGTGGAGAAAAGGCTCTCCGTTGAACTGGGGGGAAAGAAGGGAACCTCCTTCCAGCATATACCTTACACCGTCCGCTGTCAAAGCCTCGTTCGGCATCCATACCTCGTTCAACCCCAAGTTGTAAAAGTAAAGGAAAGAAAACAGGACGAACAAAGTAATGTGGTGTATCATCTCTTCCTTCCGAGGACCTTAAGAGGAAGACCCCAGACCTTTGTGAAGTGCTTTCCCGCAGTATGATCAAAAGCGTCTCTCTCCGAGTAAGTTGCAAGGTCCTCAACGTAGAGGGAATTAGGAGATCTCCTCCCGACGACCGAAACTTTACCTTTAAAGAGCTTTAGCCTCACCTCACCGGTTACGCGTTCCGCGAGCTTCGAGGTGAAGGCGTCGAGGGCTGATCTTAAGGGTGTGAACCACAGCCCTTCGTAGACGAGCTTCGCGTATTCGTGGGGGACGTGGCTCAAAAAGTAGTGAAAGGTGAACCTGTCCACAACTATGGACAAAAGGTCCCTGTATGCTTCGTAGAGGACCGTAGCTCCGGGAGCTTCGTATACCTCCCTGCTCTTTATGCCGACGAGCCTGTTCTCCACCATGTCTATCCTACCAACACCGTGCTTTCCGGCTATTTTGTTCAGCTCCTCTATAAGCTCACTAAGTTTTTCATACCTTCTCCCGTTCAAATATACGGGAACGCCCCTTTCGAAGCTGACCGTGATATACTCAGGCTCTTCGGGAGCTTTTTCCGGAGGGACCGTGATCTGGAAGGCGTCCTCCGGCGGTTCTTCCCAAGGGTCCTCTAAAGGACCGCACTCTATGGAGACACCCCAGAGGTTCCTGTCTATGGAGTATGGTTTTTCTTTTGTGACCTTAACGGGTATGTTGTGTCTTTTTGCGTATTCTACCTGCTCCTCCCTCGACCTGAACTCCCATTCCCTCACGGGAGCTATCACCTCTATGTCGGGGTTCAAAGCCCAGACGGAAAGCTCGAACCTCACCTGGTCGTTCCCCTTTCCCGTTGAGCCGTGGGCTACGCAGTCAGCCCCGAACTTCTCGGCGTATTCTACTAGCCTCTTCGATATCAAGGGTCTCGAGAGGGAAGCTGTTAATGGATACTTCCCCTCGTATAGGGCGAGCGCCCTCAAAGTAGGCAGGCAGTAATCCCTCGCGAACTCTTCCCTTAGGTCCTCCACAACAGCCTCCACCGCTCCCGAAGCCTTCGCCTTTTCGGGTATGT
>WFYM01000063.1 GCA_015490115.1 Aquificaceae bacterium | reverse complement strand
CTCTTTTGGCTGTAATGAGTGAAAAGACGAAGGTCAAAAATCCTGCAAAAGACGTCAAAACTCCGCTCCCTATGTCCCCCAGCCTCCTCCCAAAAAGTCCGATTAAAACAAAGGCTATTAAAGGTGTCAAAATTACCGCAATGCCTTCCATATCACCCCCTCATGTCGGTGATCTCGTCCGTTGACTCCACGTGCCTGTAGCGGAAGATGGCAATTATTATACCGAGACCCACCGCAGCTTCGACGGCTGCGAGGGCTATTATGAAGAGGGCGAATATCTGACCTTCTACGAGTCCCATGTGGGCGTCAGCACCGACGAAGGCGACGTTTACGGCGTTGAGGGCAAGTTCGAGGCTCATAAGGACCGTTATGAGGTTTCTCCTCACGATAAGACCCAAAACACCAAGACCGAAAAGTATCATGCTCACCACAAAGTAAGCCTCAAGCGGTATCGTCTTCATAGGTCTGGCTCTCCTTCCTGCCTATTAAAACAGCACCTATCATGCCTACCAAAAGAACTACGGAAACTACTTCAAAGGCGAAGAAGTATTTTGTAAACAGGACCGAACCGACGACCTCCGCGTTCCCTATCTTCGCTATAGCTTCCCTGAACTTCCCTTCGGGAGAGGCGACTACCCCGAGCAGGAAGACGACGACCATCTCCAAGTAGAGGAGCAGGACTAGGGGTAGGGAGAGGACCCCTTCGGTCCTGTAGTGGGAATCCTTCTTTACCGCCTTCTCCCAAGGGACAGCTGTGAGGACGAATACGTAAAAGACGGCTATCGCTACCGCGTATATGAGGAGCTGTAAGGCTCCTACGAGTTCAGCCCCGGCTGTGAAGAATATACCCGCGACAGCTATGAGGCACGAGAGGAGCCAGATTATAACGTATATCGGGTTCGAGAAGGTGACGACACCTACAGCGGACACTATAGCCCAAGCGGAGAAAAGCAAAAAGATCAGGAACCTTACCATTCGTGCCTGCCCCTCGCCTCAGGCTCGGGGAGTCTGAGGTCGTTCTCGTGCCAGAGCTTTTCCCTCTGCTCGTCGTCTATCCATATCCTGTCGGGTTCGTGTTCCCTCCTCATCTGCCAGTCCCTTCCTATCTTCTCCAAGGTCTCGAGGTCGAGGATCGAGTCCCTCCTCGTGTAGCTCGCGGTCTCGTGTATGTCGCTTTGGAAGAGGCAGTCGACGGGGCAGGCGTCCACGCAGAAACCGCAGAAGGTGCAGAGCATGAGGTTCATGTTAAAAACCGAGACCACCCTCTTCCCGTTTTCGAGCTTCTTCCCCTCTATCTCGAAGAGCTGGGGAACGGGACACGCTCTCTTACAGAGCATGCATACAACACACCTGCTCTTTCCGTATTCCACCTGTATGTTGAACCTCTCCACCCACTCGTCGAAGGCTGGCTGGGGTTCGTTCCCGTCCACAACTTTGTGACCGAAGAATCCCCTGAACCTTTTGGGAGGGGTCAGCTTCTCGTAAGGGTAGTGGGTGGTTATCGTCCTGCTGAAGGCGTGCCTTATGGTAACCGAGAGACCCTTTATGAAGTCTATGAAGAGGAGCCTCTCTATCCAGCTGAGGGGTTTCGATACCATCCTCTTTACCATTTGACCACCTCCGGAAGGCGATAGATATTCTACCAGATAAGGGGTGCTATGATTGAGGTTATGACTATGTTGAAAAGAGCCAAGGGGAGCATCACCTTCCAAGCTATCTCCGTTATCTGGTCTATCCTGTATCTGGGGAGGGTCCAGTGGAGCCAGAGGATGAAGAGGAAGAGGGCTGTGACCTTCAGGAGGAACCAAACGTAAGGCGAGAGGGGACCGAGGAAGAAGAGGGGATCGACAAAGCCAACGAAAGGTATGTTAATTGGAGACCAGCCTCCGAGGAAGAGGACAACACCTATGGCTGAGAGGGTAAGAACTTCTATATACCACTCTACCAAGGGGAATATGCCGAACTTCATACCGCCGTATTCGACCGTAAAGCCGGTGACAAGCTCCGCTTCAGCTTCTTGTATGTCGAAGGGGATCCTTCCCGTTTCCGCGAGCAGGGAGAACATGTAAACGACGAAGGCTATCGGCTGGACCCACACATACCAGAGCTTCTGCTCTATCTGGCTCTGGACTATCTCGTAAGTTGAGAGGGTCCCGGCGAGTATAAGGGGACCCATGACCGCGAAGGTTATGGCTACCTCGTAGGAGATTATCACCCCGGCTTTCCTCATGGAGCCTATGAGCGGGTATTTCGAGTTGGAAGCCCAGCCGGCTAAAGCTATCGCGTATACGGCGAGGGAGCCGAGACCGAAGACGAGGAGTATGCCGACGTTGACGTCGGTGAGGATGGGCTTCACTTTATAGCCGAAGACTTCGAACTCGGGTCCGAAGGGAACCACCGCAAAGACCAAGGTAGCAGGGACGAGGGCGAGGACGAGAGCCAAGTTGTACAGGAACCTGTTTCCGTATCTCGGGAAGAGGTCCTCCTTTGTGATGAGCTTCAGACCGTCCGCTATGGGCTGGAGGAGTCCGTGCCAGCCGACTACCATAGGACCCGGTCTCCTCTGTATGTGGGCGGCTACCTTCCTCTCGACCCAGGTGAGGTAAGCTCCGACACCGAGGGCTACGGCGAGGATCACAATTATCTTCAAAAAGACGACGAGAAGATCGATCCAGACGCTCTCCATAGCCCTCCTCCTACCTGTCCGTCTCGCCGACTACCGGATCTATGCTCGCCAATATAGCCACCGCGTCCGCGACAACCCTGTTCCTCATGAGGTGGGGGTATGCGGAGAGGTTGTAAAAGGAAGGTGGTCTTATCTTTACCCTGTAGGGCTTGGTCCCACCCGTTGAGAGGATGTAAAAGCCGAGTTCACCCCTCGGGTTCTCACCCGAAGAGTAGATCTCACCGACGGGGACCTTTAGACCTATGCCGTCGAGGGTGAGCTTCACCTTCCTCTCCTTCGGGACCTCGGCGAAGAAGGGGGCGTCCTTCGGGAGTTTTTCGAGCTTTTTGACGCACTGCTCTATTATCCTTACGCTCTGCCTCATCTCCTCGATCCTAACGAGATACCTGTCGTAGCAGTCCCCTATCTCACCTACGGGGACGTCGAATTCTACCTCACCGTAAGCGTCGTAAGGCTCGAACTTCCTAACGTCGTAAGGTATACCCGAACCCCTTATAACAGGTCCGGTAGCACCGAAGTAGTAAGCCTCTTCGGGAGTCAAAACACCCACCTCCTTGTTCCTCCTCAGCCATATCCTGTTCCTCGTTAGGATCCTCTCCCAGTCGGAGAGTTCCTTGGGGAACCTCCTGATAAAAGCCTTTATCACCTCCAAGGCACCCTCAGGGAGGTCCATCCTAACGCCCCCCACCCTCGGGTAGGATATGGTTAGCCTCGCTCCCGTTATACCCTCTATTATGTCCATTATCTTCTCCCTCTCTTTGAAGGCGTAGAGGAATATGGTTATTGCTCCGAGGTCGAGGGCGTAGGTCCCGAGCCAAAGAAGGTGTGAGTTTATCCTCTGAAGCTCGGACATCATGGTCCTTATATACTTCGCCTTTTCGGGGACTAAGTCTTCTATCCCGAGCATCCTCTCGACGGCTACGACCCAAGCTTGGTTCGAGCAAAGGGCTGAGATGTAGTCCATCCTGTCCGTGTAGACGAGGAACTGGTTGTACATCTCGTTCTCTGCGAGCTTCTCAACACCCCTGTGGAGCTGTCCTAAGATCACGTCGCACTGGACTATCCTCTCCCCTTCGAGGTCGAAGAGGAACCACATGGTCCCGTGTGTCCCCGGATGAAGTGGTCCCCAGTTGAGGACTATCTGGGCTTTCTTTTTTAGCCTCTTTTTTTCGGTTATCTCGAGGTCCTCGAGTGTGGGGACGAGGGTGTGCTTCCTCTCGTAGTTCATGGTCCCTTCGAGGGGATCTCCTAAGAAGACCTCGTTTAGGGAGGGAAGGTCCATTTCGGGTATACCTTCGAGGGGGAAGTCCTTCCTCAAAGGGAAGTAAGGGTAAGTCTCCCAGAGGAAAGCTCTGACTAAGTTGTCGTGTCCCTCGTATCTTATACCGAACATGTCGTAGGCTTCCCTCTCCGCCCACTTCCCCGCAAACCAGAGCTTTTCAATAGACGGGAGGGTTCCGTCGGTTCTCGTCTTCACGATCACCTTCTTCCTCTCCTCCACGTTGTAGAGGATGTAAAAGGCTTGAAACCTCGAACTCCTGTCTTCCGGGAAGGCTACGAGTCCCGAAGAGGTGAGGCTCCTCCAGTCCTTTTCTTTTTCTAAGACCTCCTTGAGGTCAACGACCGAGTGGTCGAGGAAGAGCTTGTAACCCTTTTCTTCCTTCAAGATGCTCAAAAGTTCTATGAGCTTCCCCTTTTCTATGTGGAGGGAGGTGGAGTTCTCAAGCTCTTTTATCTCGAGACCGGAGAACCTCTCTTTGAGATCTATAAAGTCCTTTTCTTTTGCCCAAGGCATCACATCTCCTCCAGTTCAAAGTGCCACCTCAAGGCTCCCTTCCTCCAAGCGTAGAGAAGCCCGTAGGTTAATATAAGTATGAAGAGGAACATCTCTATGAAACCGAACACACCGAGCCACCTGTAGACTATGGTCCAAGGGAAGAGGAAGGCCGCCTCTATGTCAAAGAGCAAAAGCAAAAGTCCCAGTAGGTAATAGCCTTGGTGGAAGGTGGTCTGGGCGCTCCTGTCGTAGAGGGGAACACCGCACTCGTAAGGGTAGTCCTCGTATTCTTGGGGTGTCTTAGGGCCGAGTAGCCAGTTGAGGGAGACCAAGATCAGGGCAACACCCATCATTACAGCCAAGAAGATCAAAAAAGCTACGTAGTCCATGGCTCCTCACCTCGCGAAGAGGGTCTCCGCGGAAGACTCGACGAGGCTCCAGACGAGACCGGGAACTACAGCAAGACCAACCGTCATCACAGTGAGAAAAGTAAGGGAGACAAGCTCGAAGAAGCTCCTCCCAGAGAGCCTCACCTCCTTCTCCCTCTCCTTCATGAACATGAGGGCGACGAGCCTCACATAGTAGCCAGTCGATATGGCTGTCGAGAGTATCATTATAAGGGCGAGCCACCAAAGTCTGTCGAAGGAAAGAGCCATAAAGACGAGGGCTTTCCCGACGAAGCCGACTGTGGGAGGGATACCGAGGAGTGCGAACATGTATACCATGAAGGCTAAAGCCAAGTAAGGAACGTTGAACCTGAGACCGGAAAACTCCGAGGTTGCGTTGCTCCAGTTCTCAGCTCTCTCGAGTAGGGCGACGACTAAGAAGGAACCTGCACCCATTATGGCGTAGACGACGAGGAAGTAAACTACCGCTTTCATGCCTATGGTTTCTGTGACGGCGACCGCGGCGAGCATGTATCCGGAGTGGGCTATGGAGGAGTAGGCGAGGAGCCTCTTTATGTCCTTCTGGACCAAAGCTACTATGTTGCCGTATATCATGGTCACAGCAGCTATTATCCCGACTGTCACGGTCCAAGCGAAGGAGAACCTCTCCTCGATCTCGGGCATTATCCTGATCACGGGAACGAAGAAGGCGAGCTTGCCGACGGAAGCCATGAGAGCTGTAACAGGTGTAGGTGCGCCCTGGTAGGCGTCCGGGACCCAGAAGTGAAAGGGAACAGCACCTATCTTTATGGCGAAACCTACGAGGAAGAG